>CALEEC010000311.1 GCA_937949245.1 uncultured Gemmataceae bacterium
TGGCTGCAAGCGTTGGAGTCGGACCATCTTCCGGTTCCGCGTTGGCTGGCTTTCGGTGAAGATGGCCGAGGTCGTGCCTTCCTGTTGGTCGAAGCTATTCCCAACGGCGTCGAACTAAGGCAGTGGCTGGAAGAGAACTCGGATGACCTACCAGCCCGGCAACGCGTGGGGGAGAATCTGATCGAGGCGTTGGCTCGGTTGCACGCCATCGGAGTGCGGCATCCCGATTTGTCGGCGAAACATGTGTGGGTAAGTGCCGATTCGCTCGCGGTGTCGTTTCTCGATTGGCAACGGGCGAGCCGTCGCTGCCCGATGTCGGCTCACGATCGCGGCAGGGCACTAGCGTTGCTCCATGCCTCGATCAGCGAAGTGCTTGTCCCCCCCGCACAGCGGTTCCGCTGGCTTCGGCTTTATTGCCGCTGTGCCGGGTTGGATCGGGCTTATCGCCGTCGATTGCTCGCCGCGTTGCGTCCAGCATCGGCACGCTTGTGCAAGGATCGACACTACCACAGTCAACGTCTTCCTTGGAAAACCAGTCAACCTCAGCGTTTGGTATGGCTCGATGGCGAAGCATTCTGTTGCATTCCCAGCGTGGCCGAGGAATTATCGGCCCCGGAATGGCGTCAATGTGTACTCGGAGAATCGATCGACCACGATCAAGATTTCTCCCTACTCGATGGTCGCAAGGTTCGCTTCCGTCATCGAACCTACCCGGTTTGGCACCTAGGGCGGATCTGGCAAGGTCTACGCGAAGGCAATTGGCGTGCCCCGGAACTGCGTCGGGCACGTTTGCTGTTTCACTTGGAAAGGCACAACGTCCCGACGCCCCGCCTACTCGCATTTGGCCAACGTAATCCGGCCGGTGGTCAGGCCGATGCGTTCCTATTGACCGAAGTCATCCCTAATGCACGCCACTTGGTGAACTACCTCGCCGAGGCTCGGTACTTGGTGGAACATCTTCCCCACACTCCCCGCGATTTCCGCGAGCAACTCGACTCGCTGCATCAACTAGGAGCAACGCTAGCGCTCCTCCACGAAGCCGGTTGCCGGCTGGGGCTTGCGAACCAAATTGTTCCGTTGTTTTGGGCCAACGATCGCTGGTATGTCGAACCGATGGAATCTTTACGTTACGTTCGCAAAGTGCCGGAAGCGATTCGTCATCGCGAATTGCTCCGGTTGGCCCACATAGTAGCATTGCAACTTGGTCTGCGCAACGCCCTGCGGGTGTTGCGGGGGTATGGCCTTCACGAGCGATCCCAACGACGCCCCCTTGCCCAGCAACTGTTGCGGAAAGGACCATCCGCATGATGACACATCTCATTTCCCCTCTCGGTCTATGGCAACGACTGAGGTATGGCATTCGCAAACTGCACGCAACCGAAGATTGGCCGAACTTTGCCGGAGCGGATTGGCCCGACACGATCTTCCAGGTCGAAGCCACGGATCGGCACCACGTCAAGCAAGGTCGTTCGATCGCTCGCTGGCGCATGAGCGTTGGCAACCGAACCTTGACGGTCTATTTGAAACGGCACTATCGGCTGCCGCGTTGGCAGGGTTGGTTGGCGACCTTATTTCCTGGCTCGGCGTGGTCGCCGGGGTTGCAAGAGTGGAACCATTTGCACCAAGCGGCCCAACTGGGCTTGCCGTTGCCGCGTCCGGTAGCGGCTGGCGAATGGATCGGCCCTTGGGGACGATTGCGTAGTTTCCTGGCCGTTGAAGAATTGACGGGAATGTTGGCACTGCATGAAGCCATCCCCTTAGCTCAAGCTTCGCGTACCCCGAAGGAATTTGCCGACTGGAAACGCGGATTGACCCACGAAATCGTTCGCTTGACGCGACTATTGCACGATCGCCAGACGTTTCACAAAGATTTGTATCTGTGTCACTTTTACATCGCCGAGGCCGACATAGCCACGACCCCCCGCGACTGGGCGCAGCGAGTGGTGGTGATCGACCTGCACCGACTCGCTCGACATCGTTGCATGGCATCGTGGTGGCGTATCAAAGATTTGGCCCAATTGGCGTACTCGTCGGAAATTCCGGGGGTAACGGCACGCGATCGCTTGCGCTTTTGGAAACTGTACCGATTCGGCTTGCTCTCCGATCGATGGGCGGAGCTGATGGCTAGGATGATTCGCACTCGTTGGCACAACTATCGCCGACATAACGGGAAACGCCAAGCAGCGCGTCGAATGGAATCGTTGGCTTCCGTTGCGGAGTGATGCACATGGATATTGCCCTCTGCTACGAAAATGTAAACCCTGCTCGCGGCGGATGCGAAACCTACATTGCCGACCTCGCCCGACGTTTGGTCCGAGATCGGCACACCGTCCACTTGTATGCTTGCCACTGGGACACCCATTTGCTGCCCCCGGAAATGATCTTCCATCGCCTGGAGGTGGCCAAACGGCCGCGTTTTTTGCGTCCGTGGCGTTTTGCTCAAGCCTGCGAATTGGCCTTCTCGCCGCTGCGGCATGACGTGTCGATCGGTTTCGACAAAACCTGGGGCCAAGATATTCTCTACCCGCAAGGCGGTTTGCACATCGCCTCGGCCGCCCACAATCTTCTGAAGTGCCCTAACCTGTTGAGCCGTTGGCTGGCTCGGCTGGGCAAGTGGTTGGACCCGGCAGCATGGTCGTTCGCGCGACTGGAGCGAAAGCAATACCTAGGCCGAATCCGCCCCACGATTGTGGTCAACAGTCGCATGGTTCGGGGGCATTTCGAGCGTTACTACGGCATCCCCCCAGAAGCGATTCGCGTTATTCCCAGTGCCATCGATCCAAACCGTTTCGCTGCGGTCGATCGTTTGAAACGTCGGGAAGTGGAACGCACGTCTTGGGGAGTCGAACCCCATACCACGATCGCACTGTTCGTAGCCATGAATTATCGGCTCAAGGGACTAGCCCCGCTGCTACGTTCGTTGCGGTATGTCCCGGAAGCAGCAGACTTTCGGTTGGTCGTGGTCGGGCATCCGAACTATCGACGCTATGCTCGCTTAGCTCAGTCGTTGGGTGTGGCTGCTCGGGTGAAGTTTTTGGGGTTTCGTGCCGATCCACGTGATGCTTATTTCGCGGCCGACTTCCTGGTGCATCCGACTTTCTACGATCCCTGCTCGCTGGTCGTGTTGGAAGCCTTGGCCTGTGGTTTACCCGTGGTGACGAGCCGTTATAACGGAGCTAGCGAATTATTGACCCCTCCGCGCGACGGCTTGATCCTTCAAGATCCCCACGATGCCCGCGAGTTGGGCCAAGCCTTGACTTGGTTCCTCGATCCGGAACGTCGGGCCAAGTGCGCCCGAGCAGCTCGCGAAACAGCGCAACAATGGACCTTCGAGATGCATTACCGTGCTCTGATGGAGGTTTTCCGCGAAGTGGCCGACCGAAAACGTCGATCGGCGTGAAATTTCCGAGAATGTCCCCTGTCCTCGAAGAAGGATCGAATCATGTTGGCTTTGCGAATGCCCAAGTCGCTGCTGCCGAAACGTCTGCGAGCGAAGCTACAGACTTGGCATCAACATGGATTGGCCTATCGACCTTACCGCGAGTTGGTGTTCACGGTACAAGACCGCTGGGATCAATGGACCGGAAAAGCCGATCCATTAGTGCCACCGCGTCGGTTGCAATTTGCCGTGGGGGCGGGCTTCGAGGTGGTGGGGACCAACTTCTTGCGGCATTTCCAACAACTCGGCGGATTGCTACCGCATCATCGCGTCTTGGACATTGGTTGCGGTTGTGGTCGCATGGCCGTGAAGTTGACCACGTTTTTGAATGCCCAAGGCAGCTATGAAGGTTTCGACCTGATGCGCGATTGTGTGAAATGGTGTCAGCAAACGATCACTCCGCGTTACCCCAACTTCCGCTTCCAACGAGCGGATCTGTACAACAAGGAATACAACCCTCGCAGTCGGACCCTTGCCTTGGAGTATCGGTTTCCTTACGCGGATGACTCGTTTGATTTCGCCTATTTAACCTCAGTCTTCACCCATCTGCTGCCGGAGGATCTGAAGCATTATCTGCACGAGATCCGGCGCGTCCTCAAACCCGGTGGCCGTTGTCTCGCGACGTTGTTTCTGATCAATCCCGAAGCGAAAGCAGGAATCGAGCAGGGCTTAAGCCCTTTTGCCTTCCGTCAGCAAGCCGGCGGATATTACACCCACCATCCGAAGATCCCCGAAATGGCCATCGCCTTCGAAGAAAATTGGATTCGACAGCAGTATCATCACGCCGGACTGACTGTGATCGAACCGATTCATCTCGGTCGTTGGTGCGGCCGAACCGCCGGTCTGGAAATGCATGACTTGGTCATTGCCGAGAAGAGATGATGAGCCGTCATTGACCTTTTCCCACGCCCCTATACTTTGCCTTCGACATTCATCCCCACGGGCAAGCGATCCATGAACATGGTTTGGGTAATCGGCGGTGTGGTATTCGGCTATTTGATTGGCTCGATTCCATTCGGATACCTCGTCGCTCGCTGGCATGGTATCGACATCTTTCGCGAAGGATCGGGGAATATCGGAGCCACCAACGTTGGCCGGGTTTTGGGCCGAAAGTATGGCATCTTTGTTTTCCTGCTTGACTTCGCCAAAGGTGCGGTTCCCGTGGGGATGGCAGCACCGCTTGTTCATGCTCTCACAGGCGAGCGAATGCCAGTTTTGCCGGTTGCCGTGGCCTGTGCCACCTTCCTCGGACACTTGTTTCCAATCTACCTGGGACTTCGCGGTGGTAAAGGCATCGCGACGGGTGCTGGCACCGTCGTTGCTTTAGTTCCAGGTCCGGCCCTGCTGGCTTTGCTGGTTTGGCTGACTCTAACTGTTTGCACGCGAACCATCTCGATCGCCTCTTTGTTCGCCACGCTCACGTTGGCGATCGGGCAAATTCTGACAACTTCCGCACCTTTTGCTTACGAAGAGTTGCCCTTAACGCTATACTGTTGGTGTGGCTCAGTACTGGTCTTCGTCAAACATCGTGCCAATCTTCAACGACTCTGGAACGGCACCGAGAATCGATTGACAGACACGGACATGTTACGAACAACAGCTAAAGCTCTGCACCTACTCGCACTATCGCTGTGGTTGGGCAGTGCCGTGTTCTTCAATTTTCTGGCCGCCCCGACGATCTTCGCGACGTTTCGAGAGGTGGTTGCCACTGCGCCCAACGATCGCACTGCCTTCCATCCGCTGCTGCATGATGTTCCCGACCGCGATAAAGCCGAAAGAGAATTGGCCAGCGCCCTTGCTGGAGCGGCCGTCGGTCCCGTGTTTCCCTTATTTTTCGCCTTGCAAGGCATTTGTGCCGTCATTGCTTTGCTGACCGCCTTCAGTTGGATTCAAACGCGCCCCGGCATCATTTGGCATCGTCTTCGCGTTGCCGTGATCATGCTCGCCGCGGCGACCGTCGCTGTGGGGTGGCCGATCGCTAAGAAAGTGACGGAATTGCGCCTTGCCCGATTCTCCCCCGACCTTGCAGTGGCCCAAGCGGCTCAAGCGGCTTTCGGTTCCTGGCATCTGTTGAGTCTAGCGTTGAGCTTTGCCACTTGTGGACTCGTGTTCTTGGCCGTCCTGCTCGCTGCGCGATTGCCCGAAACGCCGCAGATCGTCCAACTGTTCCCCCCCCCGAGGAACCCAACGACCCGTTAGGAGAACCTTCGCTGAATCATCACGCGCCGGAAATTTCTTCCCACGCCTGAACTTTACTTGCCGGGCTTGCTGACCGGATTCTGTCCCTGGATCAATCTTGTCAGGCTGAGGCGAACCTCCTGTGTGTCTCCCGCTTTGACGATCGCCGCGTTCGCCTTGGCCAATAATTCGCGTTCCAACGATGGTTTCCATTGCCGCAGTAAATCGAGCACCGTATCGCCGATCAGTCGCGCGGCATCTCCTCCCAAACCCAGCGTGTGTTCCACCACCAAACGATCGTAAAACAATTCAGCAGTCATCACTTTGAGACGAAACGATAGATCGGGAAATAATCCCTTCGTCGGTACAAGGTTCGTCGTGGCCTCGCATTGTAGTTTTAAGGCGACCCAGCAACGGGCACGCGTCTCGGTACTGAGAGTGCGAATGCCGCTGCGCCAGTTTTGCTGATAGTACCTCAACAGCACCGGTAACCCGACAAAAGTCTCAAACCGCAACTTTCCAGCCTGCGGCACCTCCACGCCATGCACCGCGAGAACCAGATTTTGTTCGGGACGGTCCGCGAACACTTCAAGCCGACGCCAGACGCCATCATTGCGCGGAGCCTTCCTCACTTGCGGTTTTCGGCGAATCCCCGAACCCACCCAATCAATGCCGACTACCACTTCCTTGGTGTGTCCCCAATGGTCCGTTTTTTCGAGTAGCGGCGTCGGAAAATACGCTAGCGTGAGCGTCCGCAGAATCTTCGCTAAATCCTCCGGGGGGAGAGAATCTTGAGCATATGCGAATCTCGGATGGATTAGCACCCCCGCCAAGATCAGAAAGATCATCCATCGACCGATTTGCATAAAAGTTCCTGCCTGAAGGTCGGATTGTCCAGCCTCTTGACCTTGGCAATATCAGTTGAGGCGATTGGCAGGCTCCAGAACAACTGGAGACCTAGTTCGGCGAAGACTAGCCAGGCCAGTGTGGATCGGCTGAGGCAACTTCCCGTTCCAGAGCCACTTAGCATGCTCCGCGTAAAATGCGGTCGATGTACTCGCGAACTTTGACGACATCCACTCCGATGGCCAACTGCACGTTGGCAGGAAGATCGGCGTTAGGGCGAGCATCAATCACGCTCATGCCGCGGGTCAGTTCCCCCCGTGTTTCGACATCGACGGGATACTTTTGCACTTCCAAGGCTCCCGGTACCGACAATGCCGCGATACCGATCACGTCTTTCAAATGGAATCCTTCGATACCGTAGAGATTCGAACTGGCTCGAATGCCGTAGGGGACAATCTGCCTAAGGAAGCGACAGGTACGCGATTCCGGCGCGGGCAATTCCAACAGATCGCGGGGCGAGAAGACCAATTTGCGCATGACATCCAGCGGAATCAACGTCAACGGCATTCCAGCATGAAGCACGCGACGAGCGGAGATCGGATCGCAATAGAAATGGAACTCGGCGACGGCTGTCGCATTGCCCGGTTCGTGCCAAGTACCGCCCAGACAAACGACCCGATGCACTAAACTGGGCAATTCCGGGTCGCGGTCCATGGCACGGGCTAAGACCGTGGTCGGTCCTAAAAGCACGATGGTCACCTCTCCCGGATGTTGACGTACCAATTCGACCACGAGCTTTTCCGCCGGCATGGGATTGTGCAAACTGGCCTGGGGAAGAGATAATCCCCCGAAACCATCGGGACCGTGCAAAGCTACCCCGGAGACGGGGAACTCGATCGCAGGAGCAGCCCCGATCCGCGGCCAGCGGGGGGGATCGATTTCGTTGATCAGCAGATGGACGTTGCTGGTTGCCTGCTCGGCGGTGACATTCCCCGGAGTTGCGGCAATAGCAAGCACTTCAAACGTCGGATCGTGCAGAGCCAGAGCAATGGCAAACGAGGTATCGATGCCTGGATCGGCAATGAGGATGAGCTTCTGCGACATGATCGGCATCCTTTCTTACTGGGGCAAAGGTTCGTGCGATAGTCGAATGACCTCCGCCAACAACTGTCGTGCCCGCCCCGAATCGATCGCGGCCTCGGCGAGAGCCACTCCCTCCCGCAGCGAGGCTACTCGGCCGGCCGTCCACAATGCGGCTGCTGCATTCGCTAAAACAATGGCCCGAGGATCGCCCCGATCGCCTTGCAATACCGACTGAATCAGCGCAGCGCTGGCTTCGGGCGAATCGACCTTCAGCGAATCGGCATCTGTCAAAGACAGCCCAAAGTCGTGCGGGTGCCAGAGCCTTTCTTCCTTTGTTCCAGGCTCAATCATATAAGCGACCGTTGCCGTGGACAAACTCACTTCATCCAGACCATCCAACGAGTGTACCAACACCGCGCGTTGGATTCCCAAATCGAGCAACGCCTCTCCCAAAGGACGAACGAGTGTGGGTTCGCTGACGCCCAGCAACTGATACGCGGGAGATGCCGGGTTGACGATCGGCCCCACCAGATTGAACAGCGTCCGCACCCCGAGTCGGCGACGCAACGGGGCCAGATGCCGCAATCCGGGATGGAATTGCGGCGCGAAGCAAAAGGCATAGCCCAATTGCTCCAAACAACGCAGCGCCCACTCGGGGCCAGCATCGATGCGAACCCCTAAAGCAGCCATAACATCGGCACTGCCGCTCTTACTGCTGGCGCTGCGATTGCCATGTTTGACCACCGGACAGCCGGCCGCAGCCACAACGAAGGCCGTCGCGGTACTGATGTTGAACGTACCGCTCTTATCTCCTCCCGTGCCACAGGTGTCGAGGACGGCCACGCCTTTGCAGTCTAAGGTTCGCATTCGTTGACGCAGACTGTGAGCTGCAGCCGACAATTCCTCGGCGGTTTCCCCCTTCATCCGCATCGCGGTGAGGAACGCTCCCACTTCCAAAGGCGAAACCGACTCATTGAGCAGGCCTTCCATGCATTCCATCATAGCCGACTTTGCAAGAGTACGTCCCGCGATCAATTCGGGATACCAACGGCTGAACCAATCCAAGTTACATCTCCCGCACCAACGAGAACATGGGCTTTTGGCCCCCCGCAAAAAGGTATAGTTTATCGCCCTTTTAGCAAAATTGCCAAAATGTCTCTTTCCCTGTGTACAAACGTCAGATATACTGAATTCCATTCCTGACATTTTGTTCGGTGAAGAAATGAGGTACGCTCGAGGAATCGACGACCATCTTCCACCATCCAATTACTTTGAGAAAGGAAACGAGTCGATGGCAGACAATAGCCTTACCAAAAAGCAACAGGCCATTTTCGACTTCATTCGCGAGAAGATCGAAAATCGCGGGTATCCGCCTACGATCCGCGAGATAGGCAATGCCTTTGACATTCACTCTCCCAATGGTGTGATGTGCCACCTCAAAGCGCTGGAAAAGAAGGGGCACATCGTTCGTGACGGCGGTTCGGCACGAGCGATTCAAATTCCGAACGTCCGCTTCAATCCGGCCAATGCCACGACGCCGGCTTTGGTTCCGATGCTCGGGCTCGTCGCGGCGGGGCCAGCCTTGGAAGCGGTGCCGCAGCAAAACGAGTTTATCGACCTAGCCGCCATGTTTGTTCGCCCCGATTATTACGGCTTGCGGATTCGCGGCAACTCGATGATTGAAGACCATATCGAAGACGGCGACATCGTCATCATTCGCAAACAGAACACGGCAGAAAACGGTTCCCGCATTGTTGCCATGATTGATGGCAACGTAACCCTGAAGATCTACCACAAGAAGCGCGATCACATTGTCTTGGAACCGGCGAACGGCCAGCTTGCTCCAATCATTGTCGATCCATCGCAAGATTTTCGCATCCTCGGCCTGCTGATTGGTGTGATTCGTAAATGCTAATGGCGGAGATTACTATGGCGATGGCTGATGGTCCCTCGCCGATACGGCTGATGTAGCTCCGTCACGCCTTCACCGAACATGTGGCATTTTGGAGGAAGGCCAACGGCTCTACTCGCGAATGATTCGAGGGCCGCCGGTCTGGTAGTTATTTGCTCTATCGAGAATACCAAGCCACCAATCGCGCGATTTCGCCTCGACTCGCCAAAATGCGGGTTGTCCACAACTGTCGGCGCGAGCCAAGTAGAGGATTGAAACCAAAGTTGTCATCGACGATCCGAATCGCACGCATCAACGCCTCGGAGCGAAGGCAATCGACCAATGCCCGCGTCAGCCAGAGTATCGCGGGATAGGTGAGGAACAGAGAATCCAGGCCGTCCCAAAAGTCGAAGCGAAAATTGGTGCCCCCGCAAAACTGCATCGATTCGAGTTTGACCTCGTAGTATCGGCGTAGCATCTCTTGCATTTCGCTCGTCAACGGACCGCAAGGTTCCTCGATTTGTTCAAATCGTACCTCGGGAATTAAAGCGTGCACCCGCGGCACCTTGCCCACCCCTTGAGCGAATCGCCAAGCGGACCACAGCAGAGCCAGCCGCCCATATTTCGATATTCCTCGATGACGCCCTGTGTCCTTGCGTGCGTAAAGTGCCACTGTAGGGCGGAACAACATCCGCCCGACCCAAGTCGGTGGAGGGACTTCTTCGGGAGAATGTTCCACTTCCCGCCCCGTTTCAGGCGTGATCAGTTTGAGGAACTCATTGAGACGTTTGCCACGCACTTTGTCAAATTTGGCCGATCGACAAGTACGAATCAGATGCAAAGCATGGCGAATGCGACGTTCGATTGGATGGGTCGTATCGTGAATGATGCCTCGGATGGCACGCATGAACAGAATAAGATCTTCCCACGCGACCGTCTGCCCCGACTGCAACCGCGGCGGTTCGGCAAGGTCGCCATTGACCGCCTCCCGCGCCTCGAGCAGTTGGGCATACTCCCGGAGTTCCGGCAGATGTGTATCGACCGGGCTTCCTTGATCTCGTGTCACCGAAGGGCAGGCGTAACGCAGTCCTACACGCCAGTGATTACCAGCCGGCACCAGCACAAAGGGGTAGATACGGCAGGCCAACGGCTTCGCTTCACTGCCAAACTTCGCATGAATCCGGCAACCGCCGTTGGGATCTAAGAAAATGCACGCTCCATCAGAACGGGAGTTCAACCGGTAGGGACCGGAGAAGCGCTTCTCACGGACAAAGAGCGGAACTCCCTGATATTCCGGCAATTGTTCCCAACCCTGTCGCTCGATCCGCGAGCGTTCTTCGTCGGTCACATGAACGCGATACTCATGACAACAATCGGTACAACCATGACAGTCCCAATTCTGCAAAACTGTCAGCGACTGGATAGGTTTTCCCATCTCAAGACCTCGAAAGTGTTCAATCCGCCGATATTCGCCGAATGGAACTGGGTTTTGCCGGAGGAATTAACCCTGCGCCAATCCCACCTCCGATAGCACCAACCACCGTATTCACGACCAGGATCAAACCGCCGATACGATAATGGAAAGGGGTTTTCTGCCCTTGTGCCATCCAGTCCAATTGCACTAGCAAGAATTGATAGGGGGCATACTCCTGATTCTGTAGCAAGAGATACACAGCAACCACCAACACGCCCGAAAGCCCTCCCGCGCAGGCTCCCTGGATCATTCCATTTTTCCGAGTCGCCCCGGCAATCGCCCCCCCGGCCAAAATGCCCAGCATAGCCAATTGCAGGCTGACAAAAGTCATCGAACCTGCGGCGTTACCACCGGTGTAGCCTCCCAGCTTGAACAAAACGCCGCGTATGGGCAAGACCCCCATAACGGCACAGAAAATGACGAACATTCCCAGCAAGACACGTGGCCAAAAAATGGGAACGCGTTCGGAAGTTTCAGACACATGATGAACGGCTTGCGGCGAGGGAATAAACAACGGCCTCCAGATGACACTACCAATACACGCGCCTAAGAATCCCATCACACTGTAAAGCAAAGGTTGAGCCGCTATGGAAGGTGATAACGCATGTTCGGTCCACCACTCGATACCCAAACTGAGAGCCGAACTTAACATTCCCAGAAGTATTCCCGACAACCACGCCAGCGAATGCCCTGCTCCGACAAAAATTCCGGCGAACAACAGACTCGTCGCTTCCAAGACCTGCCGGACGATCTTGCCATCTTCCGTCCGCCAAAATCCCGGCGCTTCGTCGACCGCGAACAGCCAAACATTCGCCAGAAAGCGAAAGCTGAAGTACACCCCTTGAGCCAGCAAAATGCCTAGCAACAAACGCCCCCCCCAGGGAAGTACCTCTTTCGGAGGTGCCAACGGCGGTAGTTCGTGTTCTCCCCAATCTGGTTTACCATCTTGCAATTGCAAACCACATTTCGGACACAACATGCATCCGCGAAAACGACCTCGACAACGACGACAATAGCGTTCCATCGGCATTCATGAACCTCGGCATGACGATTCAGATTGACATCGAGGGGGATACATTCACTATACCGACTGACACCTAAAACATGCTAGTGCCGAAAGACACAGAACGTAAGCCACTTCGCGCCCGAACTCGAACCCATCGCGCCCGAACTCGAACCTGTTGTTTCACCTTGTTTGATCAGTGACCATCGTTTCCAACTCGGCGGTTCACCATCCAACCCAGTGGTTCGCAAGTCAGAGCTGGATTTCCTCCGGTAGGCTTTGGTCGTTGCTAAAAATTTTCCGTCGAAGCGAGATTCTCTTGGCAGGGGGCTATCTCTCCTTGTAGACTCAGAAGACAGCGAGTTCCTTCCCGATCCCTCCTGCCTCGGAAACAGACCCATGTTGAACCTTGTGGGCAGCAATTCCAATCGTTTCTGTGACCGGATATCGCGGCGTTCCCTTTTACAGGTGGGCAGCCTAGCCATTGGTGGCTTGACTTTGCCGCAACTACTGGCTGTTGAGGCGAAACGGAAAGTGGGACGTTCGCACAAAAGCGTCATCATGGTCTACCTGAGCGGTGGCTTATCGCACCAAGACACCTTCGATCTGAAGCCCCAAGCCCCTGCGGAAGTGCGTGGAGAATACCACCCGATCGCCACAAACGTACCGGGCATCCAGATCGGCAATCTGTTGCCGAACATGGCCAAGTGCATGGATAAAGTCGCCCTGATTCGTTCGCTGGTCGGCTTCATTGACGAGCACTCCAGTTGGCAAAACATGACCGGCGTGCCTATGGGTGTTGCTCAACGCGAACACAAACCGCATTTCGGCGCTGTCGTCTCGAAGATGCAGGGGCCAGTCGATCCGTTGATCCCCGCCTTCGTCGATCTGTTCCCCACCATGCAGCACAAGCCGTACAACAGTCCGCCGGCTGCTCGTCTGGGGCGGGCTAGTGCCGGGATTCGCGTCGATGGCGACGAAGTGGCTTTGATGAAAAATCACAGCGTCCCCATGGATCGACTCCAAGATCGACGCGAATTGCTCGCCAACCTCGATCGGTTTCGCCGACAAGCTGACTCGGCTGCCTTACGGGAAGGCCTGGACACCTTCCATGACAAAGCCTTCGATGTGTTGACCAGTAGCAAACTGATCGAAGCTCTGGATGTCAATAAAGAATCCCCCAAGACGCGGGAACGCTATGGCCGAGGCTCTCCGAAACATCTCGGCGATGGTGCCCCGATGTGGAACGATCAACTCTTGATGGCACGCCGATTGGTCGAAGCGGGGGCACGCTGCGTGACGGTCGCCTACGGCTTCTGGGACACGCACGGCAGCAATTTCAAGTATCTCAACCAGCACCTCCCCTTGTTCGATCGTGGCATTTCGGCATTGATCGAAGATATTTACGTTCGCGGATTAGACCGCGATGTCGCGGTGATCGTCTGGGGGGAATTCGGCCGAACCCCCAAGATCAACAAAGACGCCGGCCGCGATCACTGGGCACGCGTCAACTTCGCCTTACTCTCCGGCGGTGGGATGAAGACCGGCCAAGTCATCGGCGCTACCGACTCCGTCGCTGGCACGGTCGTGGATCAACCTATCCATTACCCTGACGTCCTTGCTACCTTGTATCATCATCTCGGGATCGATCCCCATGCAATGGTGTATGATGTAGCCAATCGGCCTAATCCGATTCTTCCTAGCACAGTCCAGCCGATTGCGAAACTGTATTCCTGACGAACCCTTTTGTGGTTGCAGGGATTAAATTCGCTTCACTGTTTTCTGGCCAAACCTTGCTCGGCGAAGCCTCTACCATTGACTCGCTCTATTCCGCCGAGCATTATAGGCTCCAACGCTGCCGTACCAACTTTTCCGAAAACTGACTAGCTACCTCTTGCCCTTCAGACGCTAACGTGTTGCAGCCCATTCCTGGGATGGTATGCTCTCCCCGCTCTACCGATCAGTGGCCCGAAAGGATCTTCCCAACCTCCCTGCCGATCCGTGGGATACGGGATATAAATGCCCAGACCTACACCATCATCAAGACCATCCGATTTGCGGGAAGAATGGATCATGAATCAACCGATTCTCGCTTTTGAATATCGCCGTTCGCGTGCACGGGAAGTGGCACTGCAACTGTTATTTCAGCACGATACCAATGCTGATGTACCGCGATCGGTCATTCAACAATTCGCCCAAAGACGCCTGAAAATGCCCCCTTTGGTAGATTATTGCTTGACGCTGTACGATGGTGTGCTTCTCCACCTTTCCTCACTCGACGCCGCGATTCAGGCGGCCTCGGAGAACTGGAAGATTCATCGCATGCCCATCGTGGATCGCAATGTACTCCGAATCGGTGCTTTTGAAATGCTCTCGCAGACGCCCCCCATCCCTATGGCGGTGGCCATCAATGAAGCCGTCGAATTGGCTCGCCGCTACGGCTCGGCAGATTCCCCCAGTTTTGTCAATGGCGTTCTTGATCGCATCGGGAAATCCCAGATCCCCAAGGATCACAACGCTCCGAGCGAGGCCAGCCATGCCGGAGCGTGACCCTTTCACCGCTCTGTGTCGGCAGATTGCCAATCTTCAACGGCCTCCCCGTGCCGATCTGCACATCCACACGACCCACAGCGATGGCTCTTGGTCCCCGCAACAAGCTGTCGATCAAGCACTGCGATTGAGATTGGCCGCTTTGGCGATCACCGATCACGATGATATTTCCGCGTATCCGATCGCCTTGGCTCACCTGCGGCAACAGCCTCATGCCCGCCTCGAATTGATTACCGGCGTCGAAATCACGACGGAATGGCAAGGACGAGAAATCCATCTGCTCGGTTATGCTTTTCGACCGGACGCTCCAGGGTTGCATCGCACCTTAGCCGATTTACGCCAGCAACGGCGCCACCGTTTTCGCGAAATGGCCGAGGTGCTGCGTCGACGAGGAATGAACTTACCTGCGGAGGCAATTGAACGAGTTCTGCACCAGGACTCGAGTCCAGGCCGGCGGCACCTCGCGGAATTATTGGTACGCTACCGACATGCTTCGACCATCCGCGACGCTTTTCAACGCTTTCTGATCCATTCCGAGATGCATCAGATTCCCAAAGGTCGGCTTCCCCTCGAATTGGCCATTCAGCAACTTCACGAAGCCGGGGGCGTTAGCAGCCTAGCACATCCCTGCGAGCAACTGTCGGAATCGGTTTACCATGACTTGCGGTCGCTCGGTTTAGATGGCATCGAAACCGAATATCCCACGGCTCGCCCCGGTCATCGTCGGCGTTTGCGAGAACTCGCCAGCCGCTTGGATCTTGCTATCAGCGGCGGCAGCGACAGTCACGGCCCACCGCCGCATCATCGGGCGATCGGGTCGACGAGCATCGAGATGGACCGTGTCCGCGATCTGCTAAAGCGTGTCCCCTGCACCGCGAGTTGCGCTCTTCCCGAGTCATCCACCAGCTGAGTCCATAGAAGAAGGTCATTGGCACACGCGATGCCAACGACCTTTCGATGAACTCAAGCTACCCGGCTAGGATTCGAACCTAGACAAAGAGGACCAAAACCTCTTGTGCTACCGTTACACTACCGGGTAATTTCAGAACGGCTGGGTGGATTTGCCAACTCACCGTTCCAACATCGACATCTTATTTGTAGCGGAAGTCCTCGGCCGAGTCAACCCGAACCGAAGTAGTTTCTCGGCATGGGTGTAACCAGATTTTCAGGAGGTATTGCAAATCCAGTGTGCTAACTATTCAGGGAACTGGTGGTTGCCAAAATTCCGTTCGAGGTGACGGCCGCTACGCCGGGAACTTTTCGGAAGAGAGCCAGTGGTGTCTGTGCATAAGAGCCGCTAGAAGATTTCAATCGGCTCCTCGGCTCGATGATTCATCGGTTTCGAGAGGGAGTTTATTTAACACGCGTAACGAAACAAAGAGATGCCACAAAGAATACGCCCGAACAGAAGATCCAAAAGCCCACGACCGCCCATTTTCCTCCCCAGGCATAGAGGTCAGCGAAGCCTTTCCACCAGAGGACTAGTCCTCCTTTCTGCTCGAAATCGGTAATCCGATAGTATTCATAACCCGCCCCCCCCAAGACCATTAAGCCTATCAAAAGGAACATTTTCCAAGCGAAACTGTATTGCTCTCTCTCGGTCAATTCTCGTGGTGGGGGAGCCATAAA
Source organism: uncultured Gemmataceae bacterium (assembly GCA_937949245.1). Classification (GTDB taxonomy): domain Bacteria; phylum Planctomycetota; class Planctomycetia; order Gemmatales; family Gemmataceae; genus CALEEC01. The sequence goes on from CALEEC010000311.1 coordinate 16,094, forward strand.
GATGTTTCCGCGGAAGTAGGAGCTTGTCTTGACAATCCCGAGGATAGCACTGATGCAATTTCTCGCACACGGGATTACGGAATTCTTACAAGCATTGATGAGATGGTTTCGTCCGTATGAATACGATGCCTCACTCTGCGATAGAAGGCATACTGTATCCGTCCAACGGCAAAATCTTCTAGAGGGCATGAGCAATAGGAAGCGGAGAGGGCGGGATTCGA
>CALEEC010000312.1 GCA_937949245.1 uncultured Gemmataceae bacterium
ATGCCTTCCGGGGCGCGACGAAGCAATATCGCCCTCATCCAACTTTCTAACATCGAAGGGTGGAAAATCAGCGGATTCGCCTTCGATGCCCAAGGACAATCGGATACGGTGTTTCTGCTGTCGGGCAAATCGTCGCATTTGTGGCTAAGCGATTTGACATTGACCGGCGGCAAACTCACTCAAGTGCAGTTCTCCGGTTGTTACGGAGAAGCATCGCGAGTGGTGACACTCGAAAAACTGCAAATCAACGCCAACAAAAACTCCGACACGGCCATTGAGTTTCGAGCCAGCAATACGAAACCTATGGACCGTGAAGCGATCCACCAGCATATTCGGATTCGCGATTGCAAGATCGAAAATACCCGCAAAACAGCCATTGCGGTCGATGCTGCGGTCAGTGAAGTCGAAGTCGCTAATTGTCGCATCGCTCAGAGTGAGGTGGGCATCTTGGTGAAATCGACCAACATCGATTCGATGCCTTACAAACTTGCGGTTTCCGGCTGTACGTTTGAGGATCTGAAAACCGGGATTTTGGTTGAGTCGCTGCGTTGGCAACCGGCCGCAGCCTCGGCTTGCCGCTTCGAGGTCAAAGACAATAACTTCCCCAACGTAGCAAAGCGATTCCAATTTTTCCAAGACAAACCGCCTCCCGGTTGGACAGAAACGGGAAACCAAAACTAATCGAATATGTCGGGGCATCAGGAACTGCTTTGGCGAGCGATTCAGGCGGCTCCCGAAGACGATTTCCCCCGACTGCTGTACGCGGACTGGTTGGAAGAACAAGGGGATCCGATCGCGGAATTCCTGCGCCTGCAATGCGAAGCTGATCGCCCCGAGATTGCCCACCAACGCCGTGATCTGCTGTACGGCCGCTGCTGGCACATCTTGCAGCAAGTCTTGCTTCCACGCGTGCGTGCCGGGTTGGAAATGGCTCAATTGCCCCTCAGCTTTGGGGCGGTCCAGTGGAACGGTGTCGAACTGCTCCACGAACGCCGATCCGTTGGTCAATTGCGCTACGAACGTGGATTCGCCGAATTGCGACTTCCTGCCGAGTGGGGGGCACGCCCAACCTTTCTGAATCTCCCGGCCGTCCAGAGTCGCTCTTGGCTGTTGTTGTCGTTGGTGCTGCTGGGGCCGCTCCCCGCGTTGTCGCAGATCGTGGTCGAACCCGATGGCTTATTCTCGACGTTGACCGAATGCGTGTGCGAAGGCGATCCGTATTGGAAGGAACTCCCCTGGGCCAGTCTGCCGGATCGCGAATGGACTCATTGGCGTGGCACCGAACGGCTGCGACTGCTTGCCTTGCCCGATCAGGGGCTACGCGATTCCGATCTGCTGAGTCTCATTCACCACGGCTCCTTCGATGCATTGACCCATCTCGACATCCGCAATAATGATCTCGGTTGGCTGAGCATCGCCGCCTTGTTGGAATCGGAGCGATTTCCTGGTCTACAGGTGCTGCATGCCTCGGCGAATGCCCTCGGACGCGATCGCCAGCTCCGCACCTTGAGTCAGGTCGGCTGTCCGCATTTGCAACAACTCGACCTGGAAGCGAATGCTTTGGGGGGAGTCGATACGGAAGATCTGGCATCGCTACCGCAACTGCCGCAGCTGCGTGGGCTGAATCTGGCGCGGAATCAGCTGCGGGACGACGACATTACGGCTTTGCTGCGTAGCCCACTGCTGACCACGGTGGAAACGCTTGATCTGGCGGCCAATCGCTTTTCTTGGATGAGCTTGGCTCGGCTATTACGCACGCCGCACTTGCTGCAATTGCGTTGCCTCGACTTGGCTTCGAGTTTGGTCGATGATCACCACGATTTGACTCCCCTTCCCGCCTTGGAGCCGGCCCAAGGTTGGCCTGCGCAACTGCGAGAACTCGACTTGTCGGACAATTCGCTCATTGCCGAGGAACTCCAACGGATTTTGGGGGAACTGCCGCCGTTGTGTCGGCAACTGCGCAGTTTGAATCTCGACAACAACTGGCTCGATGAACGAGCGTTAGCGTTACTGCTCGCGTCGGCAATGGCGGCCACGGTGGAACGATTGTCATTAGCACGCAATCGTCCGCTCCGCGATGGCATCGGCGTTCTCCGACAGCATGCCTGGCCCCAGTTGCGGGAGTTGGATCTGTCGCACAACGAATTGACCGACGCGGAGATGGAGATTCTCGCCGCGGTGCCGTGGAGCCAACGCCTCGAACGATTGGATCTGCGGAGCAACGCTATCACGATCGAAGGGATCGAACATTTGAAACGCTCCCCGACTCTGCCGCGAACGGTGCATCTGGATCTTCGCAGCAACCCCGAGCTAAGGAATCGGTCGATGTTGGAACGAACCGTGCAGAAGGAGCTTCCGAATATCCGATTTTGTGGATCGTCCGCTTGTTCGTTTTGCCATCAACTCAGAGAATGGCCCGAACATTCTAGAGAATGACCAGAACATCTTCCGGTCACTCCACAAATGCGAAGGACGCTCGGAGAGGGGATTCCGAGCGTCCTATCTTTGTTTCAAGGGAGAGCGAAGGGCATTGCGGATGGTTT
>CALEEC010000313.1 GCA_937949245.1 uncultured Gemmataceae bacterium
CCCCGTGCTGTTCCAACGCAGCATCATCCCGGCCACCAGTTCCTCGTTTTCGAGCGCCCAGGGGGGAAGCGTTCCCCCGGGAGTGACCGTCAACTCGTCGGTGACTGGGGTTGGTTTGCCGGGCTTCAACTTCAACACCTCGCTACCGCTAGGCAACAACGTCACGGTTAGCCCGAGCGTGGTCGGCTTCCAAGGTTTGGGTTCGTTGGGAGTCGGTCGGGCCAATGCGAGCGGTTTGGGGGGCTTTGTCTTCTCGGCGGCGAGCGATACGTTCAACCTGCTGATCCGAGCGCTGAAGACGCAAAATCGCATCGACATCCTTAGCCGTCCGCAGGTGCAAACGCTCGACAATCAAACGGGATTCGTACAAGTGGGGCAGTCGTTCCCGTACATCACCGGAGCGAACATCACCAACTTGGGGAACGTGATCCCGATCATCGACTACCGCGATCTGGGTATCGTGCTGCGGGTGACGCCCCGGATCAGCCCGGATAACAAGGTGCTGATGCGTGTCGAACCGTCGATTTCGACTGCCAGCGACACCCTGATTCCGCTGGGCAACAACCTGTTCGCCACGGCATTCAACATCCAACAAGTGCAAACGACGGTACTGGTAGGCGATGGCGAAACGGTAGCGATCGGCGGACTGATCACCCGTACCGAGAGTAAGAGCGAGAACAAAATCCCCTGGCTGGGCGATCTGCCTTGGGTCGGAGCGTTGTTCCGCTACCGTCAACAGGAGATCCAGAAGACCGAACTGCTGGTGATTCTGACTCCGCACATCGTCCGAGCCGGATGCGATGCCGACCGAATTCTGATGGAAGAAGCGCGACGCATCGACTGGGTGCTGGGCGATGTCAGCAAGATTCACGGCCACGGTATGGATTTGCTGAACAAAAACGCGCCGCTTCCGCCCAAGCTGCCGCAGTACGTCCCCACCGTGCCGACTCCGGCCCCCAGTGCCGATCCTGTCGGTCCCCGGCCGATCGCCCCTGACATGCTGCACCCCGGCACGATGTTCGGAGAGATCCGCGGCTTGCCGTCGCAACCGATACCATCGACGCCTTTGCCGACGCCACGCCCGTATCCCGACAACGCTCCCGCGCCGGTGCCGGTGATTCCGCCGACGAGCCGAACCGCTACGCCCTCCGAGGCCTTCGCAGCGGATTCACCCTCGGCCCAGGAAACTGCCGCGAAGAACGGCCCCAATGCTGCGACCCAACGAGCCAGTTTCACTACCCCGCGTCCGTTGATCTCGCCGAAGAGAAACTGATAGCTCACTGCCGCTTTCTGTGCGACCAACGGGAGATGCTCGTCTCCCGTTGGTTTTGCAAGTCGTACCGATCAATGGTTAACGCTACAAAGCCCAGCAAATAGGAAATCACTCCCGCGAAAGGAGTTGCGGAAATGGCTCGCCAGAAGGTTTCGATGCTGATACATCTCGGTCTGGTCTGTGGTTTAACGGGATCGGTAGGATGTTCGACCGTGACCACACCGGCGAAACTCGAGTTGGCCAAACGTAGTGGCACTCTCGGCAGCAAAAGCGACACGATGACCACTGCTGCGAAGTCTTCCATCCCCGCCCCCGAAGAAGTGGCCCAGGTGGTGACCTCTTGGAACAACCAAGTGGTGTATGCTCCCGATCCATTTCGCGGCGGTGCCCTGCATCCGGGGTTGGTGTGCCGGATGTTTTTATTCGGTCCCCAAATCGACAAACCACGCGTGGGCGATGGCTCGTTGACCGTCGATTTGTATGACGCCACCCCGCGCGGCCCGAACTCGGAGCCGGTTCATCTCGAACGCTGGGAAATCAACCCGGAAACCCTGCGGCAATTTCTGAAGCAAGACATTTTCGGTTGGGGGTATACGTTGGTGCTTCCTTGGGGAACGTATCGACCTGAAATCACCACCGTGAACCTCATCACGCGTTATCATCCGAAAACTGGCAAAGAATTGCTCGCACCGACGACTTCGTTGACCATCGACCATTCGGCCACTTTGGAACGCGTGCGTGCCTCGCAAAACACGCAAATCGCGCAAGCGACCGGCCAACCCCCTCATTCGACGCTGACTCCTCCAGAATCCGACAAGAAGCCCGCCCCAGAAACCACCGTCACCCTGACTTCGGCCCAAGAACCGAAGCCGCAGGTTCCGAACGTGCCCCCGGTCCATGAACTTAAGCCGCAGGTTTCCACGGTCAAGCCTCCTGCTCAGGTGAGCGAAACCCCCGCGCCAGAACTCGATCCGGTCGGCTTCAGCATGCCCGGCACGGAGGTATCCACCCTGCGTAAAGTCGCACCACCGACCGATCGTTGATTTCTCGGGGCAGATTCTTTCACACGCAGCACCGATCCATCAGCGAGTCCCGATGCGGACTCGCTTTTGTTTCGGAGCGGCGATTGAGCGGGCAACAACTGTGGATTATCCTGAATGCGTCGAGAGTATGACGGGGCCTTTCTTGCTACGATCTTCGAGCAGAATGTGATCTCCGACAGAAAGTTGTTTGGCCCCTTCCTTTAGCGAGCGTTTCCGTAGAACATTTCTGTAAGCGATCACTTCATGCAACAGGAGTCATAGGATGTCGGCAAATGAAACCTCCAACGCTGTGTTGATGGCCGACGCGCCATCGAATGCACAGAAAAGTATCGGGCGATATCTCCTCGACCGTTTGGCGGCCCTGGGGATTCGGCATATTTTCGGTATCCCTGGCGATTATGTGCTGACTTTCTTCAAGATGATTGAAGAAAGCCCTATTGAAATCGTTGTCAATACGAATGAACTCGCGGCGGGATATGCGGCCGATGCGTATGCTCGGCTCAATGGCATCGGTGCCGCTTGCGTGACCTATGCCGTTGGTGGCTTCAGCTTAACCAACGCGATGGCCAGTGCTTACGCCGAGAAATCGCCGGTCGTCGTCATCAGCGGCTCGCCTGCAGCACGAGAACTGAAACGCAGCCGGTTGTTGCATCACATGGTCGGCGGACCTGCCACCCAACATGAAGTCTTTCAAAAGCTCACCGTGGCCAGTTGCGTGCTGGACGATCCGTTGACCGCATTTCGAGAAATCGATCGCGTCTTGGCAGCGTGCCTGCGGTACAAACGCCCCGTATACATCGAAATCCCGCGGGACAAAGTGCATCAGATGCCGGTCTATCCGCATTATCCCGTCGAGGAACGCCCGGTCAGCGATGAAAATGAGTTGCGCGAGGCAATCACCGAATCGATCGTGATGCTCCGCAGTTGTCGCAAACCGGTGATCGTCGCAGGGATCGAACTCGCTCGTTTCGGCTTGCAACAAGAACTTCTTCGTTTGGCCGAGGCGTATCAGATTCCCTTCGTCAGCACGTTGATGAGCAAGTCGGTCATTCGGGAACGGCATCCGCTGTTTGCCGGCACCTATTTAGCCGCGATGGGGCGACCGCCGATTACAAAACTCGTAGAAGAGTCCGACTGCGTTGTGATGTTGGGAGCATTGATTACCGATGTCGATACGGGTATTTTCACCCACAATATCGACGAAAGCCGACTGATTTTCGCTACCAGCGAACAAGTACGCATCCGTTATCATCATTACGAAAACATCTTGCTATCGGACTTCATCAGTGCCTTGGCCAACTCTCCGCTACCGACGTTCAATCGCGAAATGCCCAAGGACGTCAACCCTGTGGCGGAACCATACATCGCCGTCCCCGGACAAAACGTCACCACCCTGCGACTGCTGCAAAAGGTCAACTCGATTCTGAACGAAGGCATCGCAGTGATCGCGGATCCAGGGGATGCTTTATTCGGCGCGGCGGATCTATCAGTGTATTCCAACTCCGAGTTCCTGGCATCGGCTTTTTATGCGACCCTCGGTTGGGCTGTTCCCGCGGCCATCGGAGCGCAGACGGCACGCCCGAGTTGTCGTCCATTGGTACTCGTCGGCGATGGGGCATTCCAAATGACAGGGATGGAGTTGGGCACCACACGACGAAGAGGGCTTAACCCTATCGTCATCGTCATGAACAATCGCGGTTACCTCACGGAGCGATTCATTCTCGAAGGCAAGTTCAACGATATTCCCAATTGGGAATATCATCGTCTGCCGGAAGTCCTCGGTGCCGGGAAAGGATTTGAAGTCCGCACCGAAGACGAGTTAGACTCGGCTTTAGCCGCAGCATTAGCGAATCACGATTCCTTTAGCTTGCTGAATGTGCATCTGGACCCGCACGACTGCAGCCCGGCATTACGGCGATTGGGCGAGAACCTCGGCAAACGTGTGTGAGTCTGGCTTGAGAAGGAGAGTATCGGCGTAAGATCCCTGGGGGCGATTTTGTCTCACGATGGACCGCATATGACGCACAAATTTCAGATCCATTTGCATGGCATTATCGATTTGCTGTCGCACCATCTCTACAGTGGGCCGGAGGTGTTTCTCCGGGAACTGCTGCAAAATGGTGTCGATGCTATTCGAGCACGCTGCTACCGTCAACCGGATCATCAGGGCGAAATCACCATCGAAGTTGTCGCTGCTCGGGGGCGCAAACCCGGCACTGTTGTCTTCACCGATAACGGCATCGGCTTGAACGAAGACGAGATTCATCGGTTTCTAGCCACGATCGGCGAAAGTTCCAAACGGGGTGAATACTGGGATCAACCGACCGATTTCATCGGTCGATTTGGCATCGGCTTACTGTCGTGCTTTGTGGTCAGCGATGAAATCGTGGTGCTAACGCAGTCGCTCGATACGAGTAGTCCCTCGCTGGAATGGCGTGGCAAACCCGACGGCACTTACACGATCAAAACCCTGGATCGCAAATTGCCCATCGGCACGCAAGTCTTTCTGACGGGCAAACCCAGCACTGAAGAACTGTTTCGCACCGATCGCATCCGCGAGTTGGCGCTACACTTCGGCGGTTTGCTGCCGTATCCGATCCGGGTTATTTCGGGGCCAAGTTCGAGCGTCATCAATGAAAAGGGCGTCCCTTGGCGGCAAGAATTCGCCAGTGGCAAGGAACGCAGCAAGGCATTGCTACGCTACGGCAAAGAAGTTTTCGGCACCAAATTCCTCGATGCCATACCTTTGCGTTCGGAAGTTGGCCGGGTCGATGGAGTCGGATTCATTTTGCCGCACACGCCGAATTTGGCTACGAAACGAACCCACCGCGTTTACCTCAAAAATATGCTTTTGACGGAGAACGCCGACAACCTGCTCCCCGACTGGGCGTTTTTCATCAAAGCGGTCGTCAACGCCGATGATCTGCGACCAACGGCATCTCGCGAGAGTTTCCACGAAGATGCTTCCTTGGCCGCAGCACGCGATGAATTGGGAAATTGCTTGAAACACTGGTTGGTACAACTGGCCAAGACCGATATGCATCGTCTCAAGAAAATCCTTTCGATTCATCATCTTGCGATCAAGGCTCTGGCCGTGCAAGACGACGAGATCTACCGATTGTTCATCCCATTTCTGCCCTTTGAAACCACCTTAGAGCCTGTCCAAAAAGCAAGATTAACGTGTAAGGCGGCGGACCATCACATGGATCATCGAGACATACACGAACGCGGTGCTGCTCGCCGTCGTCCGCTCGTAGTCTTTCGCCAG
>CALEEC010000314.1 GCA_937949245.1 uncultured Gemmataceae bacterium
TCGCGGATTGGATCTGAGCAATTCCCACGTCCTCAACGATTGGGTCCGCGCCCTGAGTGCCCTTACCCTACAGCCGCACTTGGAAGAATTGAATCTCCGGGGCCAACCCCCGTTGCGGGATGCAGAAATCTTGTTGTTGACCAACTCCCCCGCTTTCGCGAGGTTACGTTCGCTGCAACTGCCACGGTTGGGCACCCATCAACGGCGATTCAGCGACAAAATGCGTCAGGGTGCCCTAGCGACTCTGAACGACCTACGTTGGCCTGATCCCGAGGAAGAGTCGGCCGAGAGGAGCCGAACTACTTTGCCGGATTGGCTCTGGACTCGAGGGTGGAAACGACTCGATCTGTCGCTGCGAGGTTCGGTCTTGGTCGATGCTTCTGCCAGGTTGCGGGAATCTCCTCTGGTGGCCGAGGCGTTGCTGCTGCGTGCCACCGCGACTCTGCCAAGTGGTCGGGAACTGACGACTATCAATCCCCGACTCCCGCGCCTTGCGATCTTCGGCGAGCCTGATTCCGAGGCCACGGACGCGACGGCGTGCTACCGCTCCCTGACGGCTTTGGAGCCGAATTGCCTGGAATCGTTGACGCATCATGCGCCGCAGTTAACCCGGGGCCATTTCGCCGCATTAGCTTCGCTACCAACGCTAGGATCGCTGGGTGAGTGTCATCTCCACAGTTTGCAGGAACCGTTCCGCGATGACGACATTGCCCCCTTGGTAGAGGCATCATGGTTTTCGCAGCTTTCGCGATTGAGTTTGATCGGCTTTGGCCGCGAACCTAGCACCGCACGCCGACTGGCCGACGCGCCGAGTTTGGCACGGCTGGAGGAACTGCGGGTAGGCCCATTGACCGATCCGCGACCCCTGCTGCGTTCGCCGTGGTTACGCGGCAACCTGACCGGCTTGGGGCTTGAGGTAACTTCGCTCAGCGCCGCGGTGGCCGAGCAGTTGGCCTATTGCGAAGGTCTACGCCATCTGCGTTGGCTCGATCTGAAGTCGGGGAGTGTCATTTCCGGGGCAGTGATGCGAACGCTGTGGCAAGCGCCAGTGCTACAGCGATTGACACATCTGACGCTGGGGCCGGTCGATGGCCTGCAACTCGCGTGGTTGGCCAATACTCCCGGCTTGCCGCGGTTGCGTCGGTTGGATCTGGTGCTGCACTTGGACACGCAAGCCCAAGACGAACTGACGCACGGTTTGGCCTCGCTCCGTTGTCGTTTCGGGGGGGGACTGACCTATCGGCTGAATCATTAGCCTGCTCCCTTTCGGTCTCTTTGGAAACCAGGGAGCGGGAGCTAAGGAAGGTATTTCCGAATGAGGGCTGTAGTCCGATAATGCCGGTTTGCCTGGGGTGTGTCCACGGGGGGACTGAGTAGCTTGCGATGGCTCGAATGAAAAAAACGGCCGAGGTGCCGCCTTGTTACGCGATGGTTCTGCCAGGACTGGAAGCCATCGCCGCAGAAGAGATTGCGTCGGATCTCGGAGGCGACATCCGCAAGACGCTACGCGGCATCGTCGTGTTTCGCGTCCCGGAAATCACCGAGCAACTGCTGCAATTGCGGACTACGGAAGATGTCTTCGTCCTGGCCTGGGGGACCGATGAACTGACCCATCGGGCATTGGATCTGAAAAACATCACCCGTTGGACTGCGAGCAATGCCGATTGGCAACGGTTGTTGCAGATCCATCACGCGGTCCACGTTCGGCCCAAGGGAAAGCCGACGTACCATCTGGTAACGCAATTGACCGGCCAACATGTCTATCATCGTTCGGCGGCCCGCGAAGCGTTGGCCAAGGGATTGGCGGGGAAATTTCCCGCTACGTGGAAGCCTGCGGAGGAAAACGCGGCCGTCGAGGTGTGGCTGACGATCCAAAAGCAGACGGCGGTTTGTGGCCTACGGTTGTCGGATCGGACGATGCGGCATCGAACCTACAAAACGGAACATCTGCCGGCCTCGTTGCGACCCACGGTCGCGGCCGCGATGGTGCGTTTGGCCGAAGCCCAAGCGGGGATGACTGTACTGGATCCGATGTGTGGAGCGGGCACACTGTTGGCCGAACAGATTGAATCGAGCCGACGCCAGGGCAAAGGCATCGTACACACCTGGGGAGGCGATCGCGACCTCAACGCGCTGCGGGCCGCGGTCACCAATCTGCGCCGCGTCGGGCCGACAATCTTGGCCCAATGGGACAGCCGAGCTTTGCCTTTGGCGACGCATTCGGTCGATCGAATTTTATCCAATCCGCCGTTCGGCAAACAGCTTTCGACTCCCGAAGAGATTGGGCCACTGTATCGAGAATGTGCCAGCGAATGGAATCGCGTGCTTCGGCCCCACGGGGTGGCCGTGTTGTTGGTCGCGGAGATGGAACCGTTGCTCGAAGCGCTTCGGCCGCATCGCTGGAGGCCAGTACGCCGATTGCGAGTGCAAATTCTTGGTCAAACTGCGACGATCAGCGTCTGGCGAAAACCCGAAGAATGAGATAAAGTAATAGCGAATTCCATCCATCCTGTCATACTTACACGAGGAAATCACCGATGGCGGTGAGTACGTACACATGTCCCAGTTGTAAAGCCGTCTTGCGTCCGTCGCAGCCGGTGGCTACTGGAAAGAAATTGCGTTGTCCGAAGTGTTCGACGGTCTTTACTGCGGTCCCTGATGCCGCCGACGAGGCCGCCGTCGTCAAACGGTCGTCCTCTCCGAATGCCGCTGCGCCGAAGGCGAAAGCCCCTCCCGCTCCGGTCGCTGCTCCGGCGGCTGCGGATGACGAAGAAGACAACAGCGCCTATGGAGTCGCAAAAGAAGACAACGCCCCTGCGGCTCCGAAACTGACGATCGGCCAGATCCGCGACCGCTTCCCCAAAAGCAAACGCGGCCCGGCGATTCGCATGCTGGTCAAACCTGTCAATGCCCTGATTACTTCCGGGATCATCATTTGCATCGCCGCGATCGTCTTTTTCTTGTACGGTATGTGGCCGTTGGTCTTCGGCGATCCCCCACCAACAGGATCGGAAAAGACCAATCGCTTCATGATGATGGGGGCTGCCGTTGGTGCCTTCCTGTACGGCGCGGTGATCTGTTTCGGCGCGTTCAAGATGCAGACCCTGGAATCGTATACCTGGGCGATGACTGCGGCCGTCATGGCCATCGTAGCTTTGGGAATCGGAGCCTGGGTCATCAGTGTGTTGCGTAACGAAGTCGTACTCGACGGCTTCGCCGAGAAAGGGCCGGTGTAATCGCGGATCGCCGACCAGTTCGCTGAACAATTCGCTTAACGCGGCGGTCCCAGCGAAGTTGCGGCTGGATCGTGGTCGGATCACAGCAGAGGAAAATGTAAAGCCATCGGATACGCCGGAGCAAGGGGATTCCGATGGCTTGGCTGATGGAAAGAAGGGAAGCTCGGAGATACTGTGGAGCAATCACGCCATCGCAAAGTTGCGTTCAGGGAAGAGAAACCACCTCGCCTCCGTTGCGGGTCGCCAGAGCGCGGAAGATAGTTCGACCGAATCGCTGATCACCCGCACCGAACCATCCATGTTCATAAAGTTGCAACCTTGCGTATGAGGCGACATGTAGCCGCTGGGGCTGTTGGTCAGCACATTCGGCTTGCTAGAACGAATGTGGCAAGTGACCAAGACGTTCGCCGGGCGATACTGAACGCCACGCCCGGAGTAGCCCATCCGAGCCACCCAACCGGCCGAGAAGACCGCCTCGGCACGATGAACTGTCCCTAACCAAGTCGATTCGGAAAACTGCGACATCCGTTCGCCGATGCCCAAGGTGTTGCTGGTGCCATCAGTGATGTCTTCCAAACGCACCCGCGAGTTGCGGAAAAATACGCCGGTGAAATTCCCGTTCTCTTCGTGATCGGAAGTCCCGATGCAGCCCATGTACGACACCACCGGAGCTTGCGTGATCAGCGTGCCATTGCCGGGCAGATCGACAGCCGTGGAGCTTTCACCAAAGTCGAGAATGTCGACCAACCGCGGCTGCGTGTCGCTGGGGCAGATGTAGCTGGAGATGAGCGCTGCATTGGTCCGAGCAATGGCATTGGCCGAATGCAGGATCGGCAATTGTAAATTGATCTGACGAAACAGATTCTCTTGTTCCATCTGGGGCAGGATCAACGCGAAAAAGCTCCAGCCCGGCTCAAAGTTGGAACTCGGGGTGGAAGAAAGCAAACGCCAGTTCATGTTGGGCGGAGTCGTGTTGGTGATGAATCCCGAAGGCAAATGCCCATTGGCCGATTCGTAGTTGTGTAAGGCAATGGCAATCTGCTTCAAGTTGTTTTGGCAGCGGAGCCGAGCCGCAGCCTCCCGCACCTTTTGCACGGCCGGCAACAACAGGCCAATCAGCACGGCAATGATGGCGATGACGACGAGCAGTTCGATAGAGTGAAGGCTTGGCGTTTCATCGAAAGGATACTCCATTCAGGTTGGTAATTCGTCCAAAACGTCTACATTAGCAAACCGGATGCCCAAACCTTGGCTTAGTTGTCTTGCGCGCCAACTCATCTAAATCACTATGATGGCAGGATTTTTGTTGGGGAAACTGTGGCAATTGCTTGTGCTACGTTGGTCATTTATTGACCGTTGCCAGATAAAATAAATAAAAAACAGAGCGATTTGATCGAATTTGTGAATGATTTGCGCACCAAATTGGGGGATGGAACTTGCAAGGGAACTGTCAAAAACCAGACCGATGATCAAGCTCTGAAGGAGAAATGTCGTTGACGAATGCCTCGACGGTTCGGTTCTGAGCATCCATCGTTGCTGCTGAGGCTTCTTAGTGTTCCTGATCGGCGATCTCTTTCGCGGGGACGATCGTCCATTTATACTGAGGGCATGGTAGGTTCGATCTGACATTCCTGCACGACGAGATACCATTTATGGTCGAGTTGCATTCCTGGGCGGTTCGCGGGATCGGGGTACGCTGGATTGGGATGCTGTTGGTCGGCTTAGTCAGCGTTACGCCGCTGCGGGCACAAACGAAAGAATTTTCCCGCGAACAAGTGCTGGACCTGCAAGCGAAGTTTCGCGAGGAACGAGCCGCGGCAGTGGCCAAAGGCTTTCCGCCCAGCAGTTTGGAACGTGCCGAGCAACTCGCGCAACGGGCCGAGGCAGCGCTGAGCCAGCAGAACTTCCGCGATGCGGCACGCTACTATCGCGAGGCACGCTGGCAAGTGCCTTATGTGCCAGCGGAACTGCCTCCCCATGTGTCGCGGGTGCTGGGACAAACCCGGATGCGGCACGGTGATGAGATCGCCAACTTGGCTTACAGCCCCGATGGACGGAAGATCGCGTCGGCCTCTCGCGATGGTTCGGTGAAACTCTGGGATCTCGACAATGGCCGAGAAATCCGCACCTATCGCGCCCATGTGGACCCCGTGCGTGCCGTCGCCTTTTCGCCCGATGGCAAGTGGATCGCCTCCAGCGGCGGAACCGAAGTGCATCTGTGGGAAGCCGACAGCGGCAAGACCGTGCATCGGCTCAAGGGACATACGCAACCGATCAACGCGGTCAAATTCGACGCCGAAGGAAAATTTTTGGCCAGCGCCTCGGATGATCGCTGTGTCATCCTTTGGAGCGTCGAAGGAAAAGAAGTCGTGAACTTCGGGGCTCAATCGGCGGTGGTGTTCGATCTGGCTTTCAGTCCGAATGGCCGATTGGTCGCCAGCGTTAACCAAGATGGGCACCTGGTCATTCAACCGACCCCGGCGTTGGGGCCGATGGCTCCCCGGACGAGCGTAGCGGTGTACCGTGGCATTGCCAGCCGCGTTGTCTACGCTCCCGATGGCAAAAGCGTGTATGTAGCCGGCGAACGCACGGCGGTGCAAATCGGTGCGCCGGAACCCAACGGCCAAAGCAACGGCACTACAGCGGCCCGCTTACGCACCTTCGAGGGCCATACCGCGATTGTCACGGCTTTGGCGATCAGTCCCGATGGCCGAACTCTTGCGACCGGCAGTCGGGACAAAGCGATCCATCTATGGGACACCAGCAACGGCAAATTGCTGCGGAGTTTCTTCGGCCATCAAGACGAAGTCAGTGCCTTGGTGTTTTCGCCCGACGGTTCGCAACTCGCTTCGGCCGGGAAAGATCAAAACATCCGCCTGTGGGGACTGACGACCGCCGATGAACATCGTTTGTTCGACCAAAGCAAAGACAAGGTTTGGTCTGCGGTCTTCAGTCCTGATGGCAAACTGTTTGCTGCTGCTGGTGCGGATCGCACCGTGCGCATCTGGGATGCCGTGACCAACCAATTGCTGCACACCATCGCCGCTCATACCGCTCCGGTGACCGCGATCGTATTCACGCCCGACAGTTCGGGGCTGATTTCTTGTGGTGGGGATCGCCTCGTTAAGTTGTGGAACGCTAAGACCGGCGAAAAGATCCGCGAATTCACGGGGCATACCTCGGCCACCCTGGCTGCCGCGATCTCCGCGGATGGCAAACGGCTATTGACCGGGGCAGCCGATCGACAGACCTTTCTGTGGGATGTCAACACCGGCAATCGCTTGCTGACGCTTCCCGAGGGGAAAGCGCCCATCAGTGCCGTGGCTCTGCGTCCCGATGGCAAATGGGCCTTGCTCGGTTCGGCCGATGGATGGTTGCGGGTCATCGACTTGGCCTCGAACAAGGAAGTGCAGGCACGCCAAGCCCATCTGTCCGGGGTGGGCGCGGTGGCGTTCAGTCTCGATGGTCAACGCCTGGCCAGCAGTGGGGGAGATCGCACCATCAAATTGTGGAATCTCTCCGAGACAGGCGTTCTTGTCCCGATCGGCTCGATGAGCGGGCATGCTGGGCCGGTGATTGCTTTGGCGTTCTCGGCCGATGGGCGGTTGTTGGCTTCGGGGGGAAGCGATGCCATCGTCAAAATCTGGAACGCGGAAAATTTGCGCGAACTCCGCAGCCTGCGAGGGCATTCCGACTGGATTAGTTCGGTGGCCTTCTCCCCCGATGGAAAGTTCCTGATCTCCGCCAGCGTCGATAAAGGGGTGAAGGTGTGGGAATTGGTCCCCGAAGAGACGGTCAAGCCGATCGGCCACGCGCGGCGACTGCGTACCTTAGCCGTCAGCTCCGACGGTAAATGGCTTGCCAGCGGTTCGGCGGACCACACCATCCGCATTTGGGATCTTCAGACTGGCGAAGAGAAACGCACGCTGATCGGGCATACCAGCGATGTCACCGCGTTGGCATTCTCTGCCGACAGCCAAAAATTGCTTTCCGGCGGTGAAGATCGCCGGTT
>CALEEC010000315.1 GCA_937949245.1 uncultured Gemmataceae bacterium
GGCATACTAGAAACAAAATGTGCGAGCCGGGGGCCGAAGATGCCGGAATGTGATCAGAAAATCGGCGGTCGCGGTAGCAAGATCGACCGGTGCCAATTAGAATATCTCCTGCTACTTCCGAACGGTAAACAATGGAGGCGATCATTCCCAGGTACGAACCGAGCAAACGGAGGAATACCCTTGAACACTTTCGCATCCGGGACCAAGACGCATTCCACGACTCAGCCCGATACCGAAACGACTGTTCGTCGGATTCCGCCGTATCACGTCATCTTGTTGAACGATGACCATCATTCGTTCGAGTTTGTCATCGGCGTGGTCCGTAAGGTGATCGGTTGTTCGTTGGAGAAAGCCTTCCAACTGACGTTGGAAGCTCACAATACTGGGCGAGCCATCATTTGGACCGGCTCGAAAGAAGTGGCCGAACTGAAAGTCGAACAGATCTCGACCTATCATGAACGTCGTTCGATCGACGGCAAAGATCTGGGGCCGTTGGGCGTACGGATCGAACCTGCCCCGTCGGCCTGATTGCTGGTCGTGCTGGTCGTCGGCCTGAATGCTGGTCGTCCCAGAAAGAATGCTGCTGCTCGTCGGCCTGGATGCCGGTCTTCGGCCAGGTCGGAGTGAAGCTCGTCGCACGATGCCTGCGGCACGGTGGCCTAAGCGATGCCTCCACCGGCCTAGGGTCGGCCTGAGTGAGGATCGCGGAAACGATGCCTGCTACGATTTTGGGGCTGGACATTGGCGGAGCCAATCTCAAAGCTGCTGATACGACCGGCCGCGCCCGCTCGCTCCCCTTCGCCCTGTGGAAACAGCCCGACCGCTTGGCCGCGACTTTGACGGAAATGCTGGCCGACTGGCCAGCCCCCCTGTGGGCCGTGACCATGACCGGCGAATTATGCGATTGTTTTGCCACCAAACGCGACGGGGTCCGGCACATCCTCGACGCGGTCGAAACCGCGGCACAAGGACGCAGCTTGTACGTCTGGTCGACGGCCGGCACTTTTTGCCCCCTCCGCGAAGCACGAACCGATCCGCTGAGCGTCGCGGCCGGCAATTGGTTGGCTTTGGCTACCTACGCTGGCCGGTTCGTTCCCCACGGACCAGCTCTGCTCGTGGACACGGGTTCGACGACCACCGACATTATCCCTCTCCGCGATGGCGTGCCGGTGCCCAGCGGCCGCAACGATCCCGAACGCTTGCGCAGTGGCGAACTGGTCTACACCGGAGTCCGCCGAACCCCGGTTTGCGCTGTGCTGCAGACCGGCTTGGCTGCAGAATGGTTTGCCACGACGCACGATGTGTATCTACGCTTGGGCGAAATTTTATCGGATGCCTTCGACACCGATACAGCCGATTCCCGCCCCGCGACCGCCGAGTACGCCCATGCCCGTTTGGCCCGCATGCTCGGCGGTGATGCGGAAATCACCCCAAAAGAAGACACCTTCGCCCTGGCCTTGGCCGTCTACGAACAGCAACGGCACTTGATTGCCCAGGCCATGCGTCGCGTCGCCGAGCGATTGGGGGCTTGGCCGCAGCAAGCGATCATTTCCGGTTCGGGGGAATTTTTGGCTCGCGCCGCTTGGGGCGACTTTGTTGCCGCGCGGGAACGTCTGCCGGAACAGCGCAGCGCATCGACCGAACCGCCGAGTGTTTTGGTCGAACTGTCGCGTCAATTGGCCCCGGAAGTATCGCACGCTGCCTGCGCTTACGCCGTCGCGGTCCTGTTGGCCGAGCAGAGGGAGACGGCATGAACGGCCAGGGCAATTCCCCGATTCGTCCGATTCGCACGGTCGTGAAGATCGGCGGCAGCTTATTCGATTGGCCAAAGTTGGCCGACGGGCTACGGCAGTGGTTGCGGCCGTTTGCTCCTGGAGAAGTGCTGTTGGTTCCTGGTGGAGGAGACTTAGCCGAGGCGATTCGTAAACTCGATCGCCTTCATGGATTAGGCGACACTACGGCGCATTGGCTGGCTTTGCGTACATTGACGGTATCGGCCCATTTTCTGCAAAGTTTGCTCCCTTCCGCAGTGATCGTGGCCCAACCGAGCGATCGGGAGAACGAACAAGCAAGCGATCGCTGGGCGATTCTCGATGGCTTCGCATTTGCGCTTGCGGATGTGGGCCGACCGGGGGAACTGCCGCGCAGTTGGGAGGTCAGTAGCGATTCCTTGGCGTTGCGAGCCGCGTTGGTGTTCTCGGCGGAGCGTTTGCTGTTGATCAAATCGGCGGAACCACCGCTGCCTTACGATGTGGAGCACTGGGCACGATGCGGTTATGTCGATGCCTATTTTCCGAAGTTAGCGCGAGCGACGGCGATCGCCATCGAAGCGATCAACGGCACCGCAAGCTAGCGAAGGTTCCCCGGCATGCTCCCGAATGTACTTCCACAAAAGGCTGACGCCCCCCGCTCAGCTTGCGTTCATTCCCTCGTGTCCCCCATGTCCATCCCCGCCGCGCCATGACATGGGCGTTGCTGCACCCGCAGACTTATGGGCTATTCTGCACTTTTTGGTTGACTCGCCCCCTCCGAATCGCTAAACTATTTCTGTAATTAGAACTGTTGCATTTTCCTCTCAAAAACCTCACTCATAACCTCTGCGACAAGTTATGCATCTTCTACGCCCGTTCACTCTCGTGATGTTGTTCCCCATGGCTGTCTGGGCAGAAGACAAGTCGAGCGCACTCGAAGTGGATACCGCCGGCTACGAGCGGAAGATTGCCCCGTTTTTCGCGAAGTATTGCAATCAATGTCATGTCGGTGACAAACCCAAAGGCGGATTCGGACTGGATCGGCAACGCTTGCCGCTCGATTTCTCCGATCCAATCGCTCTGGGACGCTGGCGGGAAGTCGTCAACGTGCTGAATAGTCACGAGATGCCCCCGAAAAAAGAAAAGCACCCCCAGGCATCGGAAGTGGCTGCGGTGGTAGATTGGATCACCGAACAAGCGGTCCGCGTCGAATTAGCCAAACGCAGTTCCACCGTCGTGCTGCGCCGCCTCAATCGTGCGGAATACAAGAACACCATTCGCGACTTGCTGGGAGTCGATTTCGATGTCAGCGTCTTTCCCCAAGATCCTCCCGCAGGCGGATTCGACAACAACGGCGAGGCACTGACGCTTTCGCCTTTGCACATCGAAACGTATCTCAATGCCGCCAAGCAAATCTTAGATCGGGCATTGGTCGAAGGTGAAAAACCCAAAACCATCCGTTGGCGGTTCCATCCGAAAGTCGGCATGATGGACACCATGCGGGTCCGTTTGGATGACCAAAACAATCCTCTAGTCAACGGCAACAACAACAAACAAGAAGGGGAATGGGTGGTCATCCACCACAACCAATGGGATAAGGTCGTCAATGCGCGGGATTTTCGGGTGCCGGTAGCGGGGGATTACATCATTCGCCTACGGGCCGCCGGACGGGTTCCCACGCGTCGCGATGTGGTCAAGTCGGTAGAACCACTGTTGGCCAAGAGACGCCAAGAACAAAACGCGCAAGCCCCAAATGCCAAGCGAATTCACGATGAGCAATATCAGCAAGATTTAGAACACTTCAAGACCGATCGGATGTATGATTATGGCCCCCCACGACTTAAACTCGTCTGTTGGATCGGCCCACAACCTCGTGTAATCTCGGAATTTGACCTCGACGGCACCCCCGACAAGCCTAAGATTCACGAATTCCGCGTCCGTTTCCCCTCGGACTATGCCGCAATTCAGTGGGAGTATGCCTACAACCTTCCCTCGGTACTCGAAAACTTCTGGGTTCAGCAGCATGACACTTTCGCTCGTCCCGAGGCGATGATCCACTGGTTTGAAATCGAAGGGCCGGTTTTCGACGCTTGGCCCCCCAAGTCGCACACCAGCATTTTGCACGATATCCCCCTGCGAACCTCGGATGAACGAAAATACGCCTACGAAGTCTTGCAAAGGTTCATGTACAAAGCCTATCGCCGCCCAGTCAGCGATAGCGAAGTACAAGCCAAATTGAAATATTTTGACTTAGCCCGCCAAGATGGCGCTAGCTTCGTACAGGCCATCAAACGCCCCCTGACGGCCATCTTGACCTCTCCCCACTTCCTATTTCTGGTTGAGGCAGAACGCGACGGGAAACAGAAACTCAACGATTACGAATGGGCGGCACGCCTGAGCTATTTTCTCTGGAGCAGCACCCCAGACGAAGAACTCCTACGCTTGGCCGCCGCCGGCAAACTCTCCGACCGAGCAGAGCGTCTGCGCCAGGTAGAACGGTTGCTGCGTGATCTCAAAGCCGAGGCTTTCGCAAGCAATTTTGCCGGCCAATGGGCTGGGGCTTCGCGATGTGGGGAAGAATCCCCCTGCCCCCGACCTGTACCCAAGTTACGATCGCCACTTGGAAATCAGCATAGTTCGCGAGAGTAAGGAATTTTTCCGCGAAATCTTGTACAACAACCACCCGGCCACTCGATTGATCAAGTCCGATTTCGTCGTCATCAACGAGCGGCTGGCACGCTTTTATGGGATTCCTCAAGTCCGAGGTGACCATTTTCGGAAAGTCCAGGTTCCTGCGGGGGTTCACCGTGGCGGGATTCCGACTCAGGCAAGTATTCTGACGATCACCTCCAACGGTACGCGTACTTCGCCGGTCAAGCGGGGGACTTGGATTCTTAAAACGCTCTTGGGAATCGACCCTGGTCTTCCTGTAGCCAACGCCGGTGAGATCGCTCCGAAGGTGCCGGGACTCGACAAAGCCACCGTCCGGCAACGGTTGGAGATTCACCGTACTCTGGAGCAGTGCGCCCGCTGTCACAACAAAATCGATCCGCTCGGTTTCGCCCTGGAAAATTTCAACGCCGCCGGTGAATGGCGCGAGCAAGAAGGTTTCGGCTACAAGGGCCGTATCGAGAAAGATGATCCGAAAATCGATGCCCGTGCCGAGATGATCGACGGCACCAAAATCGTCGGAGTCGCTGGTTTGCAAGAGGCGATTCTGAAAAATGAAGATCTCTTCCTGAAATGCCTGGCCTCGAAGATGTTCACCTACGCGCTGGGCCGCGAACTAGGATTGTCCGATCAGCCGACCGTTCAAGCAGCCGTCGCCCATGTCAAGAAACATGGCAAAACGCTGCGCTCGCTGATCGACTTTGTGGCCACCTCGGAACTTTTTGAGTCGAAATAGCTACTAACCTATGAACGCGAATGAATTCACTGGTTGACCGAATTGATCTAGCCATACCATCCAGGAAACACTCATGAACCGACCGATGAACCGACGAACTTTTCTGCGTGCCGCGGGAGCCTGCCTGGCACTTCCATTTCTCGATGCGATGTTGCCTAGATTGCGGTCCGCTCCGTCCACGTTTCAACCTTGGGGCAAATCGGCGGTCGCTGCCGTCCCCCGGATGATCTGCTGCTATGTGCCCAACGGGGTCAATATTTTTGAATGGCTCCCAACCAGTGATGGCGAAAACTACTCGCTCTCGCCCACGCTGAAAGTGCTGCAAGACTATCGGCAGGACTTCACCCTGCTGAGCAGTCTGGGCCATCCGGCTTCCCAAGGGGGGCATAGCGGAGCCGACACCTGGTTGACAGCCGCCAACCTGAAGTCCAAGCCCGGAGCCGACTATGCCAACAGCATCAGCGTCGATCAAGTAGCAGCCGAACTGCATGGTCAGCGAACCCGCATTCCTTCCTTGCAATTGAGCGACGAAAGCGGCACCGGGGCTGCCGGACACAGCCATACGCTGTCCTTTGACGTGAATGGCACTCCGCTCCCCGCGGAAAACAACCCCCGGCGACTGTTTGAACGGCTCTTCGTCCCCGACACCGACACCGACAAGCGAGCCGCCCTGAAACGCTATGCCGAACGCCGTAGCATCCTCGACGATGTCGCGGCCGAATCGGCGGCGTTGAGCCGTAAACTCGGTGCGAAAGACCGTCAAAAACTCGAAGAGTACCTCAGCAGCGTTCGTCAAACAGAAAAGCAGATCGAGCGATTGCAAAACTGGGTGCATGTTCCCAAACCGCAAGTTCCTCCCACGGGGCTACAACTCAACAGCCAACCCGCCAATGCTCATGACCGCCCGATGTGGCTGGATGTGATGCTCGAACTGTGCTACCTGGCCTTCATCACCGATACAACGCGTGTGATTACTTTTGAATGGAGCCGAGAAGCCGGCGGATTTGGGGGAGCAGGGGAAAATCACCATGAACTCTCCCACCATGGGGGCGACGCCAACATGCTGAAAAAATTGGCCGAGATCGATCGCTTCCACCTGAGCAAGCTCGGCCGTTTCCTGGGACTGCTGAAATCGACCACCGAAGGCGACGGCACGGTCCTCGATCGCACGATGGTCCTGTATGGTTCGGGCATGAACAGCGGCGAAACCGGCGATCATTCGCCGAAGAATCTCCCGCTTCTGATCGCCGGCGGACGCAGACTCGGCCTGAAACTCGGCCGACACTTGCGTCACAACCCGGAAAAACATCCTCCGCTCGCGAATGTCCTGCTAACGCTCCTGCAAAAAATGGGAGTAGAAACCACCAAATTCGCCGACGCTACCGGCACGCTGAACCAACTGACTTAAGCTGCTTCGCCCCAGCAACGAAATACCGCGCCCAGGCGCGATCAAACCACGGCGGAAAGAACCACGGGGGGCCAACGCCCCCCCCGCTCCGATCAGAGGTCGGAATCAGGACTTCTCCAAACTCGCTCTCACTCCGGCAAAAGCGTCGGACTCGAAAGCATAAATTGCATCCGCCAGCCTTGATGCGATGAGTAGCCGAACTCCAATCGCGTCAGTTCGTGAATGGCCGTTCGCAACGCGTCCCGTACCTGCGACCACGACAATTGCTGCGGCCGATCCGCGGCAAACTCGTCGCTGGGCGTCGGCTTCATCGCTTCGGGGGCAACCCACACTTCCACTTCATAAGCGTCATCCACTGCCGGTTCCGGCTTCATCGCTTCCGGGGCGACGAACGCTTCCACCGAGTCCGAGTCGTCCGGCAGAATGGCTGGGATCACCTCCACTTCGTACCGCGGCCGGGGTTGCGCAGGCGTCACTGGCCCCAGCGCAGGGTACACCTCCACGCGCCCCACGGTTCCATCGGCCTTGGTACAGGACACGAGGCAGCCCATTGCTTTCAGTTGGGTCGTCAACGGGGCATGCAACGGATGAGCCGAGAACGTTTGCGGATACGTCAGTGCGGCATACTGGTAGCACACCCAAGCCGTTGGCGCATCGTTGGCCTGTGCCGCTTTCCAACTGCGTCGCAGCAACGCATCCAACGAATGCGGATTGTCGGCGTTCGCCGCGTTCGGCATGGACGACGCTTCTTCCTGGGCACTGACCAAACGGACGGCCGACGCTGGTTTCGCCTCGAGGGCACGGATCTTTTCCGCCGCGATCATCGCCGTGCGCGAACCGGGACACAGCTTTTGCACCTGCTGCAACAATCGCTTGGCCGACTGCTCTTCCCCCACGGCCAAGTAATGCTGCGCTCGCAACGACAGTCGGCGTGCCTCGGCCAATTTATCGAGATTGTCCATCACCGTCACGGCCGAGACATCTGCTGTGGGGGCCGGAGTATGCTTGAAACGCTTGGGCTGCAGCTGCCCTTGACAATGGGATTGGCACGGAGACGGAGACGGAAACGGAGGTTGAGACGGCGGCAAGCTCACTTCCAACGGATCTACGGTCAAGAATTTCCAGGAATCGACTTCGCTGGCTTGCGGGCAACGGATTTCCATAGGCATCGGCGCTATTTCGGCCGCTTCCTCTGCCACTGGCTCCCCACCGGAGCTACTTGGTCCATCGGAACCGCCTTGCCCGATGGAACCATCGCGTTGGCCCGAGCCGACTTGTCCCTGGGAGGCGACTGGTTCGCCGGCGAGGACCGCTTGCAAAAATCGGCCCACCGAAGCCGCCCAAGGGCAGCAAGCAGCAACCGGACAGTTCATCGGTGAAGGCGTGGCCGAGGAAGTCGGCACTGTAACAGCCGCCTTCTCCTTCTTCTTGGGGCAGCAACCACAGCCAGCGCAACAGCCGGCCGAGCAACAGCAGCAGGTCGGCTCGGCTACGCCGCCCTTCCCCCCGACACAGCAGCCGTTCTTGGCGCAGCAACCGCTCTTGGTGCAGCAAGCGGCATTGGCGCAGCAGCCATTCTTGGCGCAGCAGCTATTCTCTTTGGCACTGCACGCCCCCATAGCACAGCAACCGTCCTTGGTGCAGCAACCTTCCTTCACGCAGCAGGCACCTCGGAAACAGCCTAGCGCGGTTTTCGTCTTCGGGTCCGCGGACGAAGGGGGAACCGAGACGGTTTTCGCGGATACCGACGCATCTTTGCTCCCAAGTTCGATGTCGATGTGGATGCGTACCGTGCCTCGGTTCGCCACGATCGCGTTGAACAAGGCTTGGATCGCCTCGTGGGGCATGGCCACAGGAGCAGGGACAATCACGGGCATCTGCCCCGGCTGGGGTTGCGTACTAGGTCCAGCCGCGGGGACAATTCCCGGATCGTCGATAAAATAGGTAGTGCTGATGGCATTAGGGACGCGGCCATCCGGCGAGCCTTCTGGGGTGGGAGGCTGAGCTTGGATTGAGGTCAGACCGATACTCAAGATCCCCATGACGGCCCAGGTCCAACGGAAAATTCGCATCAACGAAGCCCTCCGATTGTGGGTTCGTGGAGGTTTCAGGTGCATTGGGTCGATGTGCTAATTGGCACCGACCGCTTTGCCAAACCCGGGACCACTCGTCGAAAGCGAGCAATCCTCGGGAGGCAGACCATAGCCAATTCTCGCGAAAGTGCAATCGGAACTTGGTCCGGGGGCGATTGGCCAAGCAATCGGCAATTCGTGGAGCGATCAGCGATTTGCGTAGGAAAATCGCCTCGGTTCGGCTATGAATCGGACAATAGCGATCGCATGTCGGTCGAATCGGCTTGACAGGTGGATAGGAGAACGCTAAACATGCCGCACTCCATACAACATGTACGCGAATACGTCTACGATCCGGCTCAGGCACCATTACCCAGGTGGATGCGCCTTGCTTTGGTGCTGCTGGCCGGAGCACTGGTTGGGGTATTGGGGCTAGCGCTGGTCATACGCCCCTACGACGAAACCGGTCAACCGCTGCGGATGGGGACGCATCGGCAATTGGGGCTACCGCCGTGCAATTTCTTGGTCCAGACCGGCCGACCGTGTCCTTCGTGCGGCTTGACCACGAGTTTCGCTCTGCTGGCCCATGGGGATTGGCAGGGTTCGTTACGAGCCAATTGGGTCGGCACCTTGATGGCGAGTTTGACTCTGCTGGCCATTCCCTGGAGCTTGGTCAGTTCGCTGCGGGGACGTTATTTGTGGATTCGCTCGCTGGATCGGGCTTTGACGATCCTGGTTGGGGTGGTGTTGCTACTGTTGCTAGTGCGATGGGGGATCGTGCTAGCCACTACGTCGCTGGCGGTCTGACGCGAGAATGGCCTCGAAGTCAGCCCCAAGCGGCGGCACTTCGGGGGAGATTCTGATATGCGTCGGAACAATCGCCTACGTTGGGCCGTGCTGGGCCTGTTCGTAGTGGTGGCTAGCATCGGTTGTAATCCGCTGACGGCTCCGTTTTTCTTCCTCTACGGCTTCGAGTCGAAGAAGTATGCCGAGTGTCCGTTGGTGCCCAACTGGCACGACACGGACAAGAAGCGGCCCCGCGATGACGAAGTGAAGGTATTGGTCATCATCAGTTCCTCGGCCAACTTGCCGGTGGACTTCATCGGTGTCGAACGCACCTTGGGCAACATGTTCGAGCATCAACTGACCAAGGGAGCCAAAGAGAACAAAGAAAAGATTTCCGTCATCCCCATCAATAAGGTGGAGAAGTTCAAAGCGGAAAATCCTGATTGGAAAGGGATGTCGGCCCACGACCTGGGCAAACAATTCAATGCCGACTATGTGATCGATTTGGAAATCAACTCGCTATCGATGCGCACCACGAGCCGGACGTTGTACGCCGGCCGCGGAGCGATCGGCGTGGCGGTCTACGACATTCACAAAGGCGACCGCGAAGCCATCTACAGCACCGTCTACACCTGTGAGTATCCCAAAGGCCGCTGGACCGATGCCACGGAAACCACGGCGACCAAGTTCCGCCTCGACTTCCTCAAACGCATGGCGATCGATCTGTCTTGGAAATTCGTACCGCACCTCGTCGCGGACGATGTGCCAGTCGATTGAGCTTCCCCGGAGCGATCGTCGGTTCCTTGAGTTGCGCCGAGACCCCCTCCTGCAGTTGGTCTGAGCTGGAGGGCGTTTCTCAGCGCTCGCGTTGATCCGAACCGTAAGGCGGTTTCGACGTCCGCGTTGAGTGGATCGGCCAACGGGGAGGATGGAGATGATGGAGAAGGGAGGGCGGATGGATTTGCCGACAGGAGGAGTTCTGATGATTTTTTCATGGCGTTCCTCACGGGCATCTCATTTCTTCCTGGTAAATTAGGCAGCAGGTGTTTCGACCAAGTTCGGCTCGGGCCTCTCTGCGAGCCGAACGCATCTCTCAACCTCTCTCTCAAGGAACGCGAACGATGCGACGAGTAGCGATCGTATGCGCTGCGGTGCTGTTGTTCGGCGGTCAACGCACTGCTTGGGCACAAGCCCCGCGAGAAGACCTCAAGAAGTTGGAAAGCGAAATCCAGAAACTGCGAGAGCAATTGAAGGAAGCCGAAGCGAAACTGAAGGCTAGCAAAGAGAAAGAAGCTACCCCGGCACATCCCCCAATGGGTCCGGGGCCGATGGGTGGGCTTGGTCTTCCAAAAGGGCCCAGTGGTCCAGGTGGTTTCGGTCCTC
Source organism: uncultured Gemmataceae bacterium (assembly GCA_937949245.1). Taxonomy (GTDB): domain Bacteria; phylum Planctomycetota; class Planctomycetia; order Gemmatales; family Gemmataceae; genus CALEEC01. The sequence continues at coordinate 10,807 of CALEEC010000315.1, forward strand.
TGGGCGGTCCAGGGGGGTTCGGTGGTCCGGGCCGTGGTTTCGGTCCTCCGGGCGGATTTGGTCCGCCTCCGTGGGCACGCGAAGGCCGACGCCCCACTGCGGAAGCACCGAAGAAAGGTCCGCCTAAAGAAGCGGTCAAAGAAACAGCCCAAGAAGCAGCAAAGGAAGGCAAGAAAGAGGCTCCCAAAGAAGCCAAGAAAGACGGCGGCCAAGAAGTCAAGAAAGAGGACGGCAAAGACGGGAAGAAAGGCGGTGGCAAAGAAGCCAAGAAAGAGGACGACAAGAAGCCCTCGAAAGACTCGGCCGGTCCCGGAGGCTGGGGCCGACGCGGAGGCCGACCCAAGGTCGATGCTCGACGGATGCCTCCCGGCAGGGGCCGAGGTGGTCCCCCTTGGGCAGGGCCGATGAACCGCGGTCCGTGGGGCTGGGGTTGGGGGTCGCCGGGTTTCATGCCCGCGCCTTGGGCCATGCCACAATGGGGCTGGTGGAATCGTGGGCCGATGCCTCCTTGGGGGTGGAGGCCAGGGTGGGATCGTCGTGGCCCGCAAGCCGCTCCCCCAGGACGTGGGGATCGTCAACCGCCCGAAGCCCGGCCGACCCCTCCCGCTCCCCCAATGCCTCCGCGAGCGGACGCTAACCGCCGACCTGCCGCTCCGCCGGCTCCTCCCGCCCCTCCGGCCGCGAACATGGATCGGATGGAACGCCTGGAACGCCAACTCGATCGTATGCTCCGCGAATTGGAAGAACTGCGCCGCGACATGAAGGGCAAGAAGTAGGGCCGCCCACGGGGCAATATGGTACGCCCCGTGCTGTGCAAGAATTCCCAGCTGCCCGGCAAGATGGAACTTCCTGAAGGAGTGGCCCAAGGGAAGTTCGACAACAGAAAAGAATCCGACGCCTGAATTCACCTTCCACGAGCTGAGTCCGACAACCGTCGCCCCGATGGTGAAAGCCCCCCACGGCTCGCTGCCTCTCCCGCGAGTCGTGGGGGGGCCCGTTGGCAGCCGAGCAATTGCGGCTTTCCGCTTGACCTGACGCCGACGATCGCAACAATATTTTCCAGTTTCAGCGCCATTCCCCGAATGGATTGCCAGTGGCCCTTCCGCCGGGCGCGAGGACACGGTATGTCGGCATCGCTGTGGACGATGACATTGCTGCTGGGCAGTGCGATTGCGGTGCAGGCCGCGGAGCCGGAGACGTTGATCGTCTGGAGCGGGAGCAATCCCGTAGGCGCGACCTGGGCCAAACTCGGTCCCCGGGGAAGCATCCGGGTCGAAGCGAAGACCGGCCTGCAACCCGACACCGCGTCGCTGACGCTGCGGTTCGATGGTGAAGGCTATCGTGGAGCCGGGCTGAACTGGAAGGGCTGGTTCCCCGCCGATGCTTGCGACGACGTGTCCCGCTTCAAGTCGCTGGTGTTTTACATTCGGCAAGCCACCGCGTTCGACGATGCCGATGTCTCGGTGGCTTTGGTCGATAACGTGAAACGCGAGCCGATGGTGCCGCCAAAAACCGTGGCCGTTGTCGGCGATCACGCCCTTGCCAAACTCGACGGCCAATGGCGTAAGGTGGTGATCCCCTTGCACAAATTCACCCAGAATCATCCGTTGGACCTCAAACGGATCTGGGGGATCGACTTCTCGCACACGGGCAATCGTCCGATGGTGCTGCACATCGACCGGATTGGCTTTTCGATGGAAACGGCGGCCGGTGTCCCCAACTTCCCGGCGGGTCCCCGTTATCGAGCCAAGGTGCAGGTCGATTTCCGCCAGGAAAAACATTCGATCTCCGACGCAATCTATGGCGTCGCGAACTTGCCCGTGGAAAAACGCCGCGAATGGGCCATCCCCATCACCCGCTTAGGGGGAAACCCTTCGACCCGCTTGAACTGGAAACTCAACGTCGAAAATGCTGCCCATGACTGGTTTTTCAAAAATCGTGGTCGGTTGATCCACGATCTGCAAGAGTCTCCTTACCTGAAGCACATTCGGGAAAATCAATCGATCGGGGCGACTTCGTACATCACCATTCCGATGATCGGTTGGGTAGCGAAAGACGATCATTCGTATGGCTTTTCGGTGAAGAAATACGGGCTGCAAAAAGCGACCGAACCAGGACACCCCGACGTGGGCAATGGGCTAGACCCGCAGGGCCGACCGATTCGCGGGAACGATCCCCGCGATACGTCGATCGTCGCGACGCCGCAGTTCGTCCAAGAAGCAGTGGCGTTCGTGGTGAAGCATGCCGGCAGTGCGGCGCAAGGAGGCGTTCGCTATTGGGTACTCGACAACGAGCCGATGCTGTGGCACGTCACCCACCGCGACGTTCGCCCCGAACCGCTGGGGTACGACGAACTATGGGAACGCACGGTGCAGTACGCCGAAGCCATCAAACGTGCTGACCCCACCGCCCAGGTCGCCGGGTTCTGTTCTTGGGGCTGGTTGGATCTTTTTTACTCCGCCGTGGACGCCGCCGACGATTATCGGGCCAAAAAGGACTACCTCGCGCATCAACACACGCCGTTGGTGGTGTGGTATCTGCAAAAGTGTGCTGAATATCGCAAGAAACATGGCAAACCGCTGGTCGATGTCCTCGATGTGCATTGGTATCCGCAAGGCCGAGTCGGCAGCCGAGATGTCTACCAAGGCAAAGGTTTAGACGCGGAGTTGAACACACTGCGGTTGCGTTCGACACGGGAACTGTGGGACGCGAACTATCGCTCGGAATCGTGGCTGCGCGATGTCGATCAAGGGGAAGCGATTCGGCTGCTCCCCCGTTTGCGAGAGTGGATCGATCGCCATAACCCCGGCATGAAGCTGAGTTTAGGGGAATATCATTTCGGCGGCACCGACAATCGCACCGGAGCGGTGGTGCAAGCAGAACTCTTCGCGATTTTTGCTCAGGAACGGCTCGACATGGCGTTCTTGTGGCACACCCCCGAAGGAACGCAAAACTTGGCATGGCAAGCGTTTCGCAATTACGACGGCCAGGGGGGACGCTTCGGCAATCGTTGGGTGCCTAGCCAATCCGATGCAGAGCAGCTCCGTGTCGTGGCCGCCAAGCACGCCCATGCCGACCATTGGACCGTGATGCTGATCAACAAACATTTGAATAGTCCTGCGGAAGTGACCCTGACCGGTTGGCCGACACAACGCCCGACCCGGTTTTTCGGTATCGATGCTGGGGAGTTCCGCGAACAGAAACCCGCCGAGCTAAGCATGGTTCCGCCCGATGAAATTCGTCTCATCGTGCCGGCGGCATCGATTTTGCTGATGGAGAGTCGGCGTTGATGGAGCGAACCAAGCGTCCTATAATGGCCACAAAAGTGCATCATCGGATTGGTTCAAGGGAGGTAAGGAACCAAAGCGGAGTCGGTAGAGGAGATGGTTTTTGTAAAAAAATCGATTTTACTCATCGACAAACACCTGGGTTTTGCCTTAAGATACAAGTTGGAGTAGAACGTGGCGTATTGGTGAATGGAATTCGCCGAAAATGACCCCCTCAATGATTCCGACGAATCTAGTGGTTGTTCTCTCCCAGTCAACGCCCCTCGCAGTGGAGGGACAAACGTGCCATTAACATTTACCCTTGAAGCTGGTTGCGAGCCGATTCCCGGATACCGCTTGCTGACTCCGCGAGGGGGCAGTTGGTCTTCGGAAGTGTGGGTCAGTACGTCACCGACAGGCCAAATCGTCGCCCTAAAACTCCTCGATCCGTCCCGCAACGCGCAACGCGAACAACGCGCCGCGGATGTCATCCGGCAGATGAATCACCCAGGATTGTTACGTGTCGATCGTACCTGGGTGTTCCCGGAAGCAATCGTGCAAGCAATAGAGCTGGCCAACGGTAGCTTAATGGATCTGCACAATCTCTACGTCACCCAACAAGGTACGTTTATCCCGGTGCAGATTCTGTGTCAGCATCTGTTGCAGGTGGCCGAAACTCTCGATCATCTTAACGTCCGGCAGCACATGTTCGAGGGACAGAAGGTAGGCTTCCAGCATTGCAATCTGAAGCCGACTAACATTCTGATTTTCCAAGACCGGGTCCGTCTGAGCGACTTTGGCCGGATGACGGCTACGGCCGGTAACCTGGTGCCATACGCCAACGAAGGCGGCTTGGGGTACGCTGCCCCAGAAATGATCCGCGGTTACGTTAGTGATCGCGTCGACCAGTATGCCTTGGCGTTGATTTACTATGTGTTACGCACCGGGATGTATCCGTTCGGTGTCTTCCCCGAAGAAACGGCAACCACCGTCGATCGTAGCCAAATGGATCTTAGCGCCCTGCCCCCGATGGAAGCCCAAGTGATCGAACGAGCATTGGCCCCACTACCTCGCGATCGTTGGTTGTCGTGCAGCATGATGATGCGCGAACTGATCCGCCGTGCCGTTCCGAGTGGGTCACTGCTGTCGCAAGCCATGGCCGAGACGCGCGTGGACATCTCGGCATCGGGTAGCACGGCGATGGGGCTGCCCCGCATGAAGTGAACCACGAGCTTGGACCAGCTTTCGCCGTCGAACCGCCTCTTCGCCATGCACCGCGAAAAGGCAGTTCTTTCAGTTGGGCCAGCAACGATCCGCTCTTCAGAATTCCATGCATCGCAACGAGCGACAACCGATCCGCATCGGCAACCAGACGGCGAGCGCCCCGAAGGCCAAGCCCAGCGGCACGCCGAGGAACGTCCACCACGGCAACTGAGCCACGGGTTGCCCGAACAATTCGCTGCCAGCCATCGCCAAGTGATACGGCCCGGCCATGCAAAAGATCACCAGGGCCAAGAACAACAAGCTCACCACCAAGTTCAGCGTGCCTCCGAAACCGACGACGATTTTCGAGGGGTCGCTTTCGCGAAAGTTCGGCATCCACGCCGAGAAACCGACGCAAATGCCGGCCATCCCCAGGCAAACGGTCGTCATCGTCAGCAAGTGTAATCCCACGGCCAACCACGGCACGCCCAGCACCCCATCGCTCAGTAACACCATCAGATCCGCGACCACCACCGAGATAGTCACTGCGAACAGGAACTTGCCCCACAGCAACCGATCGCGGTTCAACGGGAGCAGGCCGAGAATCCAAAACTTCCGCCCTTCGAGGCTGATCATCGGATAGACGAATCGGCCTAAATTGGCGCACACTAGCAAAGCGGTCGCGAACAAGTTGACCAAGCTCAAGCCCAAGCGGAAGGCGTACGGGATGTCTTGTTGGTAGAACGACGGCGAATTGGCCAGGTACAGCAGGATCAATCCGCCGAAGATGGCCAATTGGGCCCACTGGGGGGGATCGCGGCGAAAGGTGCGGAAATCTTTGAGGATCAATTCGCGAGTCTGCGGATGCAGCCAACGGGTCAGCCCCAGCATTAGCGTATCGGACCAATGTCGGCCGATCTTCCGCATTGATCCGCCGAAACTGCTGAGCCGATCGAACGCTCGACGATACCACCGCCCCGCGAGAAACGCCGTCAGCACATACAGCATGGCAGCATTGCTCCAGATCTGGGCCAACGGAAACCAGGCACTGGGTACCTCGCCGCGTGCCAATGCCAACAACCCGTTGGATATCCAATGACTGGGCATAAACGGACTTTGGGCAAAGGCAAACTGCCCCAGCAAGCTACTGACGGCATTGCGGGTGTGCATATGCTGCCGCGTTTGCACGATGGTTTGACCCAGCCAGACCGCCCCCACTAGCAGTAGCACGCCGGCCAACAGCAACAACGCGAGCTTCTTCCGCTTGGGGAAAAAGGTTACGATCACCAAACAGATCAACGCTCCGACCGACCCGGGCAGCACCACGAAGCCGAGGAAGTAGATCGGCAGCATCGCATAAAAATACCAAGGAACGTGGAATACTACTCCATAAGCAATCAGCAACGGCCCGCCCAACAGCAGAAACGCCCAGGAGCTGAAGCCGACCGCTGCCTGGAATTTCGTGGCAAAGATCTGGTCGGTACGGGCTGGCGTGCTGAGCAGAAATTTCGCCTCCGCAGAGGTGAACAAACTGGCGTACAAGATGATGCCGGTCGAAAAGATGAGCATCACCCCCAAGGCGAAGAACATCAGGTCGAACAGTAACCGGACGATGCCCCCGGTAAACGGAATCTCCCGCGAAGCGATCAAGCCGAAGCCGTACCATGCTGCAGCATACACCGCGGCACATACCGTCAGGCTGGCGGCTATCATGGTGACAAACCGCAACCGCGAATTGGCAAAAAACAACATCCCCGAATTGCGGAGCAGTTGCCAACGCAAGCGCTGAAACAGCCACCCTTGGCGCACTGCCGCGACCCGAAGTGGGCTAGGCGATTGGGCGTTCGCGCTGTCTCTGGCAACCGCAGTGGCGGAGGCTATTGCTGACGATGAAGAGGTTGGTGTCATCGGCCCTCCGGGGCATTGGCCGTCGTTGCCGTCGTGGCCGAAGCAGCAGCGAGTTCAGCCGCTTCCTCGGTAATTTTCAGGAACACATCTTCCAACGAGCCATCGATTGCCGCTTGTTTGCGCAGCGATTCCAAGGTGCCGCAGCCGATCAATCGACCATGCTCGACAATGCCAATGCGATCGGCCAATTCTTGGGCAATGTCGAGCGAGTGCGTCGACAGAAACACGGTGCAACCGCGTTTCGCCTCCTGACGCAGCAGATCTTTCAGTAAGCGGATGCTCTTGGGGTCGAGGCCGACCGTCGGTTCGTCGGTGATGAGCAACCGCGGTTCGTGCAACAGCGCCGCAGCAAAGACCGTGCGTTGACGCATCCCGTGCGAGTAGCGTTCGGTCAACTCATCGACGAACTCGTGCATGCTGAACACTTCGATCATCTGTTCGATGCGTTCGCGGCTGAAGGAACGCGGCAGGCCATACAGGTCGGCGATGAATTGCAAAAACTCGCGGCCGGTGAGCTTCTCGTACAAGTAAGGTTGATCTGGGACATAGCTGATCAACGCGCGCGCCTGATCGCCGTGCGTGGCCAAATCGAAACCGCCGATCCGCACGGTGCCGGTGGTGGGAAACAAAAGGCCGCACATCAGTTTGATAGTCGTCGTCTTCCCCGCTCCGTTGGGGCCGAGAAACGCGAACACTTCCCCGGCGGGGATCGACAAATTCAGATCGTGGACCGCGATTTTCTCGCCGTAGCGTTTCGAGACGTGCGTCAGT
>CALEEC010000316.1 GCA_937949245.1 uncultured Gemmataceae bacterium
TAGGACTGTGACGCGAACGATCCACACTCCCGCGTACCGCTTGTTCCAGGCTCCCTTTCATTTTCCGAGAGATTTCTTCGACAATACCGCGAATCACCTCCCGAGCCGATTCCTTGGTGTTGTCGGGGATTTGTTCTTTGAGGGATAGCAAGGTGCTTACCAATTCGACATTGGGAGTCAACCGGCTTAAGGTTTCGGGTTCAAAAAGCAGTTCTGTCAATCCTTTGCGTTCGATGGCATCTCGTTGAATGACGGCGACGATGTCTCTGGGGAAATACGAACGAATGTCCCCAAGCCACTTGGCCAATCGCGGAGCAGAGTCACCAAGACCAGCCGAGCGCCGGCGATTAGAATCATCGTCGTCTTCGCCGTCGGAAGCGGAATCTCCCTGTCGAGCGTCAGTTCCTTCATATAAGGCAGCCAATGCCTCATCTAATTCTTGTTGCTCGCGCGTCAGGAAATCTGTCATGCCACTGGTAGCAGCCAAGGGTTGATGGGCTTCTTTTCCTAATACCATCCGCCAGCGTTGGAGTCGCTCGAGGGACATAGCAGAACTCACATTCCTAAATCGAGATCATCCCAATTCAAATCGCTGAGTTGTTCTTGTAAGGTTTTTGTTTCTTCTTCACTGAGAGAAACTTCGGGAATATCCAACATTGATTGTGCATCTTGCGGCGATGCCTGCAATAAACAAGAGACGATGCGACGAGTTTGCCCTTTGCTGAAACTCGAAAATGCCCGTCGTAGGGGAACGAGACATCGTCGAAAATCCTCTTCCTCGAGGGTGGTTACGAAGTGGTCGAGTTGTTTCCACAGTGTCGATCGTTGAAAAAGTGCCTCGCGGTTGAATTGCATTAGTCCTTCAAACCAACCTGCGGTCAGGTCGGCGGGAGTTGCTGGTGACAACCGGCATGAAAGTTGGCGTTCTAATACCTCATCGGAAGTCTGCACCAGACGCAGGGCCATCGCCAGACCTGATAAGTAGGAATTTAACGAATCGGTTGGGGCAATCCAATCTAATTCTGCATTCCAACGCTCGGTGTCAATTAAATCAGCATGGAGTCGTACGGCATCATAAATACGGATGATCGCTGGGTGAATCTGTTCGCGGGCAGTAGTATCATCACAAATACAGGCACGATGCAAGGCAAAAATCGATCGCAAGAAAAGCTGAGAGAGAAGGGGTTTTAAGTCCTCCGTATCGATGCAGCGAATGTTGCCATAACGGATGATATGAGATAGAGATGTGATGGCTTTTGACAACTGAACGAAGTCCTCGGATTCTACAGCCAAGGCTTGGAGATGATGTTGAGCATTCACAAAGGTATCAGTTAGCTGACAACATATTGCCTCTTCCACGATCTGGGCCGCTTGATCGATACTCCGGCATGTGGCAAGTTGATCTGCTAAACGAAAGGCGGCGGCTATTTCTATCGTGTCGGCTATCAGACTACATTCGACAAGTTGAATCTCACACTCGGCAGTCCATTGGACGTGCCAGATTTCCTTCCAAGTGTGATGGGCTTGATCCACCTCTTGCTTGTGAGCAAAATCAATTCCTAACACCCGCAGACGATGCAAGAAGGTACTCCGATTCAGGTCACGGAAGGCAGCTTCACGCGATTTTACCGTGCGATTTTGACGTAGATCGAGTTCTAAGATTTGTAGTTCATCTTTCTGATATCGGAGAAGATGCAGATCTTTGATCTGATGATAAAAATCGTCTTGAATCGCGGTACGGCCGATGTCTTGAGGAAGTCGGCCCACTTGGGTGCCAATTTCGATCTCCTTCAGAGCGGCACGGATGGGTTCGCGTTCGCCGCGTCCTAAGCAGGTGATGGCCGCGTCGCGGAGATCCCGTAAGCAGGGCACCGAACTCCCTTGCAACGCTGCCAAGCTGGAAGCGAGGCGAACTGTCTCGATCACTTCAGCGCTGGAGCGAATCAGCCCATTTTTTCGCATCGCTTGGCTGATTTGTGATGCATATCGGGAACTTAAACGCTCGATATCACGAGCCTTCATCTCCTCATATAATGCCTGATAATACATGGGAGCGTGATTGCCGGCACCATATCCCAACTCGGAACTCAATCTTCGGTAACTGTAGGGCATTAAAGTCACGTTGACTTCGGTCCTGGGGAGTGTTTTCCATTCTTGATCGCTCATGGGTTCGAGTTCGTGAATCAATTCCGAACTGTGAAATGCCCCACAGACAACGACGACTTGCTCCGGTCGATGCCCCGCTTGGAGCACCTGATGAATGCATCGCCTCATATACGCTTCACGCACCAGACTTTCATCGCCTGGTTGCAGATTCTGTAAACTGCGTAAACCGACGCCGAAGGCATCGATCTGCTGGAAATAGGAAGCCGCATCGGGGGTATGCTCGAAATGACGCTCCCACCAGGTTTCATGGTCCGCTTCACCGGTCAGTCGGGCAATCTCGGTGTAGGGATCATTCAGATACGCCAAGGTGGTTTCGTTGACCGCGGCCGGATGCGGTGATTCGTCAGGGGGATCAAGTTCACCATAGTCGCTGAATTCGTCAAGTGCGTCGAATTCAGCATCATCTTCATCCTGATTTTCTTCTTCCGAACTTCGAGGAACCTGATGCCATTCTAAGAATACCGAAGCTGGTAGATCGATCCATTGATATTCGGCCTTGTGCTTCAAGGCCCATCTCAGAGCAATCCATTCGGGGGAATAGGCAGCTAAAGGATATAAGAGCGATCGTATGGGGCGTGATTTCGTATAGCAGAGTATGGCAATCGGCGGTTGGATGTCTTTATGGGAAAAATGGCGTACTAATTCTATGGCATCCGCTGGACCTTCGACTAAGACTGCCGTGGGACGGATGGCATCTAACATGTCGTTCAGATGGCATGCACCGGCGGGCGATAAGTGGCGGATGCCCAGTATTCGTGCCAAAGGCATACCGTTCGGCCTGTTCGGTGCGGGCGGAGGTGGAGAGGACGAGGGATTCTGTGATCTTCGCGCCATCGGTAGATCCTCATCGGAGACAAGGGGCTGTGCTGGATGGCTTATACCAGTTCTCGGCATGCCTGATAAAAGTCCCGCCACTCCGTGCCGCGTTTCTTCATCACATTTTCCAGATATTCGATCCATACTGCTTGATCGCGATCATCTTCTTTCACCACGACGCCATGTAAACCGGCGGCGACATCACTCTCACAGACTTGGCCGTTCCCAAAGTGCGACGCCAAGGCCATACTATTGCCAAACAAACTGATGGCCTCGGCCGTCGATAATACGCTCGAAGGAGGCTTGATCTTCTGTCGGCCGTCGATGGTTTGGCCTCGGCGGAGTTCCTGGAAGATCTGAACAATCTTACGAACGAGTTCCTCCGGCGGGGGAGGAGCGGGAAGCCTCAAGTTGGTCCCGATCTCCGCGACCCGTTTGCGCACGATCTTCACCTCGGTTTCAATGTCCGAGGGCACGGGCAATTGCACGCGATTGAACCGACGCATCAGCGCAGAGGACATTTCGTTGACCCCCCGATCGCGAGTGTTCGCCGTGGCGATCACATTAAATCCTCGCTTGGCCGACACATGAAAACCTAATTCGGGAACGGCCAACATCTTCTCCGATAAGATGGTAATCAGCGAATCTTGGATCTCGGAAGGAACCCGGCTGATTTCCTCGAAGCGGACAATTTTGCCGCTCATCATGGCCCGATAGATCGGACTGGGCACTAACGCCTTGGGCGACGGTCCCTCGGCCAAGAGTAAGGCGTAATTCCAGGAATAGCGAATCTGTTCCTCGGTGGTTCCTGCGGTGCCTTGCACCACCAACAGGCTATCGCCACAGATTGCGGCCGCTAGATGTTCCGACAACCAGCTTTTGGCGGTGCCCGGTTCGCCGACTAAAAGCAACGCGCGATCGGTCAACAAGGTGCCGATGGCAATCTCGACCAAACGCGGATTACCGACATATTTCGGCGTAATCTCGTGGTCGGCGACTTTGCCGCCTAAGATGTAAGTCTTGACCGCTTGGGGAGAAAGGTTCCAACTTTCCGGTTTGGGATTGGTATCGTGTTGGGCTAGAATTGCCAACTCCTGAGCATATTGGACCTCCGCAGGATGACGCAAAATGCTGTCGCGGTTCGGCTCGCTGGTTGACGCGGTGGTGGTCGGAGAGCCTGAGGCAGGTGCAGGGTTGGGCTTGGCTTTGCCGCTGCTTTTGGCCATGGCGCAGTCTCTGTCGGTTCCAACAAGTGGTGAAGCCGGTCATAAGTCTGTCGGGAGTCGGAATCAGTATATGTCCAGCAGCGGAATCCTACTATGTAAGGAGATGGAAGAAAAGGAGTAGTCCAAAATCCTCGCCCCAAGTGCCGTTGTTACGCTGACTTTGGGCAACTGAGAAAGCGGCAGGACGATCTTGTCCGCGATGTTCGGCCTCCATCGGCGGCCATAGCAGCCGGAATGTTCGTTCCAACAAACCAACAAAAACTCCGCGGAATGTATCCAAGAGACATCGGCCATCAGCGAGACCATGTGGCTGGAGCAGCGTTGCCGATTCCATCAGGCAAGCCGGTGCCCTGACGTAGTTCGATGGTGCGATCGACTGCTCCAATGGCGAAGCGTTCCTTTTGGCCGTCAGGCCAGAGGACGCGTACTTCGGCAACACGGTTGGTGTCTCCTAAGCCGAAATGGACCACCGGTTCACTACTACTGAGGTAACTGAAAGCCGGGGTCAAAAGACGCACTAGGGGGCGACCACCGAGATTTAACGATACTACAGCACCGTAAGCATCCCGCTGACCTGCGGTTTCGATAAGACGAATTCGTAGCCAGTGCCCTCGATGAGGCACCACGTTCCGCAGAATTTTCACGCGACTGCCGATCGAGGTCACGACCAAATCCAGGCTACCATCGCCATCGAGGTCGCCCAAGGCAAGACCACGAGCCACATTCGGTTCGCCACAGAAGGCCGGCTCGGTTGCGGAGATGTCGCGGAATTTCCCCCCCTGCTCACCGCGGAATAATTGATTGCGTTCGGCATAGGGACGCCAAAAGGGGGGGAGCGACGGTGCTTCCTGCTGAGACAATTTGAGAACGGCACCGTTGGCAATAGCAACATCCAATCGGCCATCGTGGTCGAAGTCAGCGAGTACTGTACCGAAGCCGGTAGCCCGCCATTGCGGACGAGCCAATCCCGAAGTGGGGGTCCGATCGCGGAACAAGCCGGGCGGACCTTGCAGCCAAAGCGTGTTCGTCTCGGTGTTCAAGTGGGTGACAAACAGATCGAGCAAACCATCGTCATTGACATCGCCGATGCCAATGCCCATGCCCGCTTGAGCTTGGCCCATCTGATTGTAAGCCACACCACGAGCAACCGCTTCCTCGCGGAAGGTGCCATCACGTCGATTGATGAACATATGGTTGGGTTTGCCGTCGTTCGCTACGAAAATGTCTGGCCAGCCATCGCCGTCGAAGTCGGCGGTGACTACGCCCAAACCTGGGCCGATGTGCTGATGAATCCCTGCACGCACCGACACATCCTCGAATTTGCCTTGACCCAGGTTGCGATACAGCTTGCTCGTCGTGCCGGGGAACACTTTCGGCGAGCAAAAATCGAGTTCTCCTGCCGGGGATCGGCATACCCAGGTGGGGTCGTAATCGACATAGTTGGTCACGAACAGATCCAACCAACCGTCGCGGTCGAAGTCGAACAAACTCGCCGAGGTACCCCAGGAGGGATTGACCAGACCTGCTTCGGCCGTGATGTCGCGGAATCGGCCAGCTCCCAGATTGCGGAACAAGCGAACGCCGGTCCACAACGTCAGTAGGACATCCGGTCGGCCGTCATTGTCGATGTCGCCGACGATCACGCCCATATGATGCCCCGCGACCCCCAAGCCCGAGTCGGCTGTCACATCCTCGAAAGTGCCATCGGCCTTTTGCCGGAACAACCGATTGACATGCGCCGAGTTCGGCGGGCTGTTGTGCAACAAGTACACATCAAGCCGACCATCTCCATCTGCATCGAACAAAGCTACCCCGGACCCGACGATCCGCGGCATCGCGTATTCTTGCGGATAGTCGGCCACATGCACGAAATCGATGCCACTATGGGTGGTGATATCCTCGAACCAAGCCGCCGGCGCTGGCCGACTGGATGCGCTAGGCGTGTCTGGTTTCTTTTGACAGGCCACGACCACGGCTAAGCTGCATAGGAGACTTCCGCCGTAAACCCATTTCGCACGCATAGCAACGACCTGCTTGCCGAAGATTGAAGTGCCGTTGTCTTTCTTGGAAGGTTGTCCTTCTCGGAAGATTGTCTTCCCCCGAGGGTAACGACGACGGCTTGCAATTGCAAATTTCTTCTAGGCAGGGATTGCGGACTGGCCATGTCTTGTAGGCGGGAACCACGAACTGGCCGTGTCGGTATCCGGCTTGATTCGCCGAGCAGACGGTCACGTTGCCCATTTCGTCAAGGAGTGGTGCCCTGAATCGCCTATGCCCTGCACCGGTACCCCCCCTCGGGCAGAATGCGATTGTACCCTGAAGTACCGGTGCCCCTTTCCGACCGAAGTCGCAGCTTGCGATTGCAAATTTCGTCAAGGTTGCTACAGTTGCCCGAAACGCCGGCAGGGACGCTCGGCGGTTAAACTCATTGCCTCTCCCGATAGAAGGTGTCGCTATGAACGCATGGACGCGCTTCCGCCCTTCGTTGGCCGATCGATTGGGGTATGCTCGCCGAATTCTCCAAGCCGAGGCCGGTACGCTCCAACTGGTCGCCGGTCGGCTCGATGATTCCTTCCTTGAAGTAGTCGATCGGCTCGCGGCTTGCCGGGGACGTATCGGCGTAACTGGCATCGGCAAATCCGGCGACGTGGCGCAGAAAATTGTCGGCACCCTCAATTCGACCGGCACGCGAGCGTATCTGCTGGACCCCATCCGAGCGATGCATGGCGATTTGGGAATGATTCACCCGGAAGATGCCATCTTGATCCTCTCGCACAGCGGAGCCAGTGAGGAACTGGTCAAATTGCTGCCGTCGCTGAAACGTCTGGCCGGCACCCTGCTAGGCATCACCAGTCAGAACGATTCGCCCCTGTGTCACGCCGTCGAAGCGGCTATTGTGTATGGCCCGATTCTCGAAGCCTGCCCGTTGTCCCTCGCGCCAAGTTCCAGCACCACGGTCATGCTAGCTTTGGGCGATGCCATCGCGTTCGTGCTCAGCGCCATGCGTGGCTTTTCGGCCGAAGACTTTGCCCAATTTCACCCCAGCGGCAGTTTAGGCCGTAATCTGGCTAGCGTTACCCAGTTCATGCGTCGGGGCAGCGAGTTGCGGATCGCCTCGGCCGACGAGACGGTGCGTGAAGTGTTTGCCCGAGTACGCCACGTCGGCCGACGTACCGGAGCGATCATGCTGACCGATGACCAAGGCCGCTTGTGTGGTTTATTCACCGACTCCGACTTGGCCCGATTGCTGGAAAATCGCAACGATGCCGCCCTGGATCGCCCCATCCGCGAGGTGATGACGCAGCATCCTTTGACGGTTTCGGTGCATACCAAAATGGCCGACGCGATCGAACTCATGAAGCAACGCAAATTCAGTGAATTGCCCATTGTCGATGCCTCCGGCGCTCCCGTCGGACTGCTCGACATTACCGATGTCCTCGGCTTGACGCCCAACTTTGCGACCACCACCGAACCGAAATCGTTGCGTCGCAGTGCCTGAGTTTTCGGGCCATGCATGCAGAAATCGTACTGCCGCCGTGCCTGAGTCTCGGGGGAATGCTTGCGGAAACCGTTGCAGGTGCCGTCATCGGCAACGGTGGGAGGAACCCCCCAACTACCTGAATTTCTTCGCAAAGTCGAAGCCATCGCGAACGTGTGCCCGAGTTTCTTGGCAGGAGATTGCGACTGATGCTGAAGTCGGAGCCGATCGCTCAGCGGATGAAACGCATCGAATTGCTGCTGCTCGACATCGATGGCACCCTTACGGAAGGGAGCATCGTTGTGGATGACGACGGCAAAGAACTGAAGTTGTTCCACGTCCGCGATGGGCTGGGATTGCGCTACTGGCGCGAGGCCGGCAAACGTGCCGCGGTCATCTCGGGGCGGCCTTCGCCGTTGGTACTCAAACGCGCCGGCGATCTGGGGTTGTCGCCGGTGCTGGTCGATCGCTTCGACAAAAGGTCGGCCTTCGCGGAATTGCTGACGCAGACCGGGTTGCAGCCCGAACAAATCTGCGCCATTGGTGACGACCTGCCGGATATTCCCCTGTTACGCATGTCGGGCATCGGGGTCGCTGTCGCGGACGCTGCAGCTGAGGTGAAAGCCGATGCCGACCTCGTCACGCACGCCGTCGGTGGCCGCGGTGCCGTCCGCGAAGTCATCGAGCAGTTGCTACACGCCCAAGGGCTGTGGACCCCATTGTTGCAGAAACTACGTGGCGAAACGATCGGTTCATGACTCACCGCCAGAATTACAAAAGCGGAACCGACGCCGACGCTAATACAGACACGGACACGCAACCGATACCAATGCTGACACTATGCCAACACCAGTCACGGGGCCGACTCGAAACTATCGGACAGTAACGTCATCGATTGCTCGGTGAGATAGACTGCCAGGCCAGGCCGACGATTTGTGGACTCACGCAGGGGGAACCGCTTTTATGTGGACGCCACGTCGCATTTTGTTGTTCCTTCTCACTTCGGGCGTGACCCTAAGCGTCTTCTGGGTCTATTCTCACTTCCTCGGTTGGCTCGATGGTCTGCCCCCGTTGCCGGAAATCTATATCGAGGTGATGGAACCCAATTGTCCACTTCCGCCGATCGGACGCGATACCGAAACCAACCGCCGACTGCGTCTCGCCTGGGGGCCGAACTGTATCGAAACCGATTACACCATCAAATTGGACATCCGCGCCCGTGGCCTGCTGCTCGCCGCGGGTGAGTTCCAAATCGAAGCCGACGGCCGAGTGCAACTGTCTCCGCTCAGCTTGGCTGTCTTCGGTAATAGCCGAACCAAAGACGGCCTGCCCGACATCCATACGCTGCACTGCGACCGCGCTTACCTGGAATTCGATCGACCGGTGCGCAACCTCGCGGAAATGTCCACACGCAAGATCATCGCAGCCGAGTTGGTGTCCGATCCCCAATTGCCAGTCCACGATCCGCGCAAAGGCAACGTGCTGATCGCGAACAATCGTCGCACCCTCGATGTGGACGATGACATCGTCCTGCGCACTCCGGGGCCGGTGTATTATCGCGAAACTCCGATACGGCCGACCGACGCCAAAGATCCTGCAGCGCACATCTGGACCCAAGCTTCGATCGAGGTGGTCGATCGGCAAAATGTTCCTCGCGATCCTTTGGGCGAACCGATAGCCACGCTACCGACCGTCACCGGCGAAGGGTTGCGGATTTATCTTCAGATCGAACCCCCTGCCCCGCCGGGGACGCCTCCGCATCTGCGCAAAGCCAATGAGGAGAGCATCACGGGGGTGGAACGGGTCAACATCGATTCGGCGGTGCTGATGAATCTGTGGATCGATGCTCAGTCGCGGTTCCTGTCCGGCGGTACAGCAAGCCCGGAAACGACTCCAGCGACGGCAACGGCCCAAGCCCCCAACGAAGCACCGGCCAAGCCTGCCGAGAAAGTCTTGGTACGCATCGAAACCAATGGCCCGTTCCAGTACGACATGAATACCGATCGTGCCCGCTTCGAGATTGCTCCCCAAGCTGATCCGAACCTGCCGAACCATGTGATTGCCACCCGCTATGTCTCGCCCACGGCTCGCGATATGTTGGCATGCGATTGGCTGGAAATCGAGTTTCTCCGCAACCGGGGCAACAACACGCCGCAGAAGGTGAGCAAAAATGCCCAAGGGGCCGGTGCCGTCGCTATGGGGCCGTCGGCCGCGGTTGCTCCGCAACTGAAGCCTTCCAGCAACGGCAAGCCTGCCGCGGCCTCGCAAGCCTCCGCGGCAGGCGAAGCCAAGCCGGAAATCGACATGAGCATCGAACGCGTCCACGCCTGGGGCAAAATGATCGCGTTGTTCTCTGACTCGGAACAGATGCAAGCCTGGGGCAACGACTTGACCTACGATGCCACCACCCGGCAGACAGTACTCAAAGGCAATCAGATGGTTGCGATCAAAGATGGCAATCTAATTCAGGCCTACGAAATGCTGCTGTCCACGCCAGAAAAGAAAGGCCCCAATGGCGAAGACCTCACGCAAGCGCGTGCCAAAGGGCCAGGCATGATCGGCATGGGACCGATCGACCCAGTGACCCGCAAACACACCCGGCAGGCGCACTGGAACGATTGGCTGATCTTCTCCAAAGACAAGCAAGGCTCCCACGATTGCGAATTGCTCACGTTCAACGGAGGTGCCCGTTTCCTAGATCTGGCCGCCGATCAGGACTTGGAAGCCAACGAACTGAAAGTCTGGCTGATCGGCGGTAAATCGCTGCGCCCCGATTCCGACGCGACCGCGCCGCGCCCAGCCGATGCCCCTCCTCCCCCAATGGGAGAGACGGCTCCACGCGGCGAAGCGATTAACGAACAACGTCGGCCCCATCGACTGGACGCCATTCAACGGGTCAAAGCCTCTTCACGCGAAATCATCGTCCGCGACGCCGACTATCTGACGGTGCAATTTGAGGACGCAACGACGGCACCGCCAGCATTACCCTCCTTGCCGGTTCGTCCGCTCCCTGCAGGTCAAGGAGCCAATGCGTCCCTGGAACCGGGACCGTCGCTCGTTCGTGCCAAGCCGGGGGAACCTGCAGTGCAACTAGTGCAAGCGACGGTGCCCCCAGCGCCAGCACGAACGCCCAGGACCGCAGCAGGACCGACAGCATTGCCCGGAGCAACGACATTGCTAAAACCAACGACGCCACTGGGGCCGATGACTTCGCCACAACCAACGACGCCGCTGGGGCCGATGACTTCGACCCAGTCCTCTTCCACGACACCGACTGTGTCGAAGTCTGCTCCTCCAACAAAGTTGCGTCCGATTGGCGAACGGCCGACTGCCGCGGAGTTGCAACCTCCGCAACTTCCGCCGGCACCAGGGCCTGCCGGGGCGAAAGTCGAGTTGGTCCCGAGCAATCCGCCGAAGTTTTCCGGCAGTCTCCAGACCGCGGGGGGAGCGCCCCTCATGGGGCGGCGCAAACCGCCCCTAGAACTGAGTGCACGCACCGTGAAAACCTGGGTGCAACGCCATGCCGGAGGCAAGACCGAATTGGATCGCGTCGAATGCTTCGGCCGAGTTGTGGTACATCAAGACCCCAACCCCGATCAGGAACGCG
>CALEEC010000317.1 GCA_937949245.1 uncultured Gemmataceae bacterium
CGGGGCGGTCGAACCGAATCTTAGCATCGAACGGATGCGCAAAGACATTTTCTTCCTGGCCAGCGACGAATGCGAAGGTCGCGGCGTCGAGACGCAAGGGATCAACAAGGCCGCCGAGCATATCGCTAAGGCGTTTCAAGATGCCGGGCTGAAGCCGGGCGGCGTAGACAACAGTTACTTTCAGCCGTTTACCATCTCCGGCGGAGTCACGCTCGGGACGCCCAATCGGTTGGAACTGACCGGTCCATTGGGCACGATCGCTCTGAAGTCCGGTACGCACTTTCTCCCTTTCGGAATGAGCCGAACCGGCAAAGTCAACGCCGAGTTGGTCTTCGTCGGTTATGGCGTGACATCTGAAGAGGCCAAGTACGACGACTACGCCGGTATCGATGTCGCCGGGAAAATCGTCATCATCCTGCGCAAAGTGCCCCGGGAAGGGACCGATCGCAAACGCTTCTGTTCCGAGGAAGAATATCAGCGGATCGCCCCTTATACGCAGAAAATCGCCAACGCGTTGAACCGTAAAGCCGCCGGGGTACTGTTCGTCAACGATGCCCCGTCGGCCAAAAATGCCGATGTGTTGCTCCCCTTTGAGGTCGTCTCGCGCGAAACGGTGCCGGGCAATCTGCCGATCGCCTTTATCCGCCGCGATGTCCTTGACCAACTGTTGCGTTCCAGCGTGGTCAAGTCGCTTTCGGAAATCGAGTCGACGATTGATAAAGACCTCAAGCCGCAAAGCGTCTTGCTCCGAGGGTGGAAGGCGGAGTTGGAAATCACGGTGAATCGCAAGGAATTAGCGGTTAAAAACGTCATCGGCGTGCTGGAAGGCAAAGGACCGTTGGCCAAAGAAATTGTGGTCATTGGGGCGCACTACGACCACTTAGGGCGAGGCGAGATTGGTTCCTTGGCACGCGGCGACAAGAATATCCACTATGGGGCCGATGACAATGCCTCGGGGACGACCGCGATGCTCGAACTAGCACGCCGATTTGCCGCCAGCAAAGACCGCGAGGGACGCACCTTAATTTTCATGGCCTTCAGCGGCGAAGAACGCGGCCTACTCGGTTCCCGGCATTACTGCGAGCATCCGTTGCATTCGCTCAAGGACATGGTGGCCATGATCAATCTCGACATGGTCGGCCGACTCCGCGGCGAGGTCAACGGCGAAAAGGGCAAGTTGGAAATCGGTGGTATTGGCACCGCCAAAGACTTCGAGAAATTGATCGACACGCTCAACGAGAAGCACAAATTTGAAATCTCCAAGTCGAAAGCCGGCTTAGGTCCCAGCGATCACGCCTCGTTCTTTCTGAAGAATGTGCCGGTCTTCTTCTTTTTCACCGGGCTGCACCCCGAGTATCACAAGCCGACCGATAAACCGGATCTGGTGAACCTGCAAGGGATGTTGCGGATCGTGCAGATGGTCGAAGAACTGGCGACGATTTTGGCCACCCGCGATCAGCGGCCCGAGTTTGTCAAAGTCACCGGCAGTTTCCGCCCCGGGGCGTCGAGTCCGGGGGGGGTGCCTAAGATCGGCTTCATGCCTGGCACCTACAACGAGGACGAAGAAAAAGGCGTGCTGATCGGCGGAGTGACCAAAGACGGTCCGGCGGACAAAGGCGGACTGAAAGAGGGCGACTTCATCGTCGAAATCGCCGGCAAACCGATCAAAAACATGACCGGCTACATGACAGTCATGGCCAGCCAGAAAAAGGGCCAACCGATCGAACTGGTGGTCGATCGCAAAGGCGAGAAAATCAAGCTGAAAGTGGTCCCGGAATGACCGGATCAAAGGCGTCGTCGGGCCAAACGGAGGGAATTAGCTACGACGGCTAAGGAACTGAAACTCATGGTCACGGCGGCCAGCATCGGTGAGATGCTCGGCAGTCCCAAGGCCGTAAACACCCCGGCCGCGATCGGAAGGGCCAACAGGTTGTAGCCGAATGCCAATGCCAGATTTTGGCGAATGGTGCGTAAGGTTTCGCGGCTGAGGCGTCGAGCGGCGGCCACGGCGCGTAGGTCGGCACGCACCAGGGTCACTTTCGCGGAGGCGATGGCGACCTCGGTGCCCGTGCCGATGGCAATACCGACATCGCTTTGCGCCAGGGCCGCGGCATCGTTGATGCCGTCTCCGACCATGGCTACCCGCCCCCCGGCTTGCTGCAACTGACGGATGACGTGGTGCTTTTCTTCTGGTCGCGTCTCGGCAATCACCTCCGAAATGCCCAATCGCTTCGCGATGGCTTCCGCGGACAAGCGATGATCCCCTGTCAGCATCACGATCCGCATACCATCAGCGCGTAAATCGACCAAGGCATCGACGGCATGGGTCCGTACCGGATCGCTCACGCCGATCCAACCGGCCCAGCGGTCGGCCACGGCTACCAAAACCACGGTGATGCCGTCATTGCGCCACGGTTCCAGTTTTTGCGGTGAAAGTAAACCTTCGACTCCGGCTTCGGTCAGAAAATTCCAGGAACCGACACGAATGACCTGGCCAGCGACGGTGCCGCGAATGCCTTTGCTGGGTAAAGTCTCGATGTCCGTGGCCGATGGGACCGACCAATGGCGTTCGCGTGCTGCATTCACAATCGCCGAGCCGATCGGATGTTCGCTCCCTGCTTCGACGGCCGCAGCCCAACGCAAGATCGTCTCGGCATCGTAGCCGTCGGCCGGTTCGATCTGGGTGACCGTGGGCCGACCTTCGGTCACCGTGCCGGTTTTGTCGAGAACCAAAATCGTGCAGGCCGCCAATTGTTGCAGCGCCTCGGCATCGCGGAACAGCACCCCGGCCGACGCTCCACGGCCGATACCGACGACGATCGCCATCGGCGTCGCTAGCCCTAAAGCGCACGGACAAGCAATGACCAGCACGGCCACTGCGTGGGTCAACCCTCGAATCAACCCTTCTCCCCCGGGTTCCGCGACGGTCCAAGCGATGCCGGTCGCCAAACTGACCAGCACCACGAACGGAACGAACCAAGCGGCGATGCGATCGACGAGGTTTTGCATCGGCATGCGGGAGCGCTGGGCTTGCTGCACCAGACGCACAATACCGGCCAGCAAGGTTTCTTCCCCGACGCGTTCTGCTTGCATCACCAGCGAACCATTGCCGTTGAGTGTGCCACCGATCACGCGATCGCCGACTTCTTTGCGAACAGGGATGGGTTCGCCGGTGAGCATCGATTCGTCGATATGCGTCGACCCCTCGATGACGATGCCATCGGTCGGCACACGTTCACCAGGGCGTAGCCGCAGCCGATCTCCGGGCTGAATCAATTCGATGGGTACGTCTTCTTCTCGGCCATCCGGGAGCAGCAAGCGAGCGTTGGGGGGCGTCAAGCGGAGTAAGGTGCGGATGGCTTCCCCCGTGCGGTGCCGGGCACGAAGTTCCAACACTTGGCCCAGCAGCACCAATTGCAGGATGGTCGCTGCTGTCTCGAACGGAGCATGGGGAGCGTGGGGCGCGTGGACTAGTTCCGTGGTCGCGACCGTGCCGAGCCAGGCACGGATGGTGCTGGCCAACCCCTGGCCGAAGGCGGCCAACACCCCCAGGCCGATCAGCGTGAACATGTTGGGACGCAGATTACGCAACGATAGGACCGCGCGTTGCCAGATCGGCCAACCAGACCAAAACACCACTGGGCAGGCCAAAATGAGTTGCAACGACAAAAACACGCTGCTGCCCAGAAAATCCGACCATCGCCCCGAGGAGAAGGCGTCCCCCATCGCCGCAAGCAACAGCAAAACCGCGAACGGCAGCCCGATCCAGAATCGGCGCGAAAGCGACTGGAGTTCCGGATCGGGAGCGTCTTGGAGCGTCGGCAAAGCGGGTTCCAAAGCCATGCCACACTTCGGACAAGCGGCCGGAACCGGGCTAGAGACTCCGGGACACATCAGGCAGATGAAGTGCGTTCCCGGCTGTCCCGGGGACGCGGTCGCGGAACCGCTGGCCACCCCCACCCCGACTTCCTCCATCGTCTCGCGATAACCGGCAAGGTAGTGTTCGGGGTTCGCTTGGAATTTCTTCCAGCAGGCAACGCAGCAGAAAAAATATTCGTGTCCCGCGTAGGTGTGCGGTCCTTTCGCGGTGGAACGATCGATCCGCATGCCACAAACCGGATCGGTGACTTGGCTCATGGTTCCTCGGCGAGCAAAGGTCGCAGAAACAGCCACGCTCCGTAGATTTTAGCGTTATTGTAGCAAGTTCGAGCCAAGGGAAAAAACAGTCGCGTCCAGGCGGAGAATCGCAAGGCGAAGCCGCGTCCAGGCGGGGAATCGCAAAACGAAAGCCCCGTCGATCGCGGCAGATCACAAAAACGAAAACCCCGTCGATCGCGGAGGATCGACGAGGGGGCGAGGAGTCGTAGCGGTCGAACGATTGGGGGATCGCATCAATCAATAGCGCATGAACGTGCCAAACTCACAGTGTCCCACGGGGACCGCTTGTCGGGGCGGAGGCACGTTCGGATAGGGAGCCGGTTCGGCACGTCGATAGCGATGGCAGTTGAAGAACGAATTGCAGGAACCAAACAAGAAGTTCGTTTCCGCTCGGAACGAGCTACAGCCGGCATCGCTACAGGTGCCCAACAGACCACGACGCAGGCGGAATCGGCTCAGCAGGGAACCGCAATCGTTGCACGGTTGGCAGCAGTTGGAGCAGCTACCGATCGGAGTGCAGTTGCTGTTGGCACAACTACTGCCGGTAGCGACCACCGGAGCCGGAGTCGCCGACACCGGAGGCGGGGCCGGTGCTAATGCCGCAGGCGCAGGCACCGGAGCCATCGGGGCCATCGGAGCAGCTTGCTGGAGGCTCACCGAATGACGAGCATCAGGCGTAGGGGCCGAGAATGGTTCTGTAGCCGAAGCGGAACCGGCCAGCAGAACCATACCGAAACAGGCAACAGCCCAACGCCGAAGCGTGCGGATTGGCATGTGTATTCCTCTCGGATGGGGGGATAACACTTCGGTCCATCGAAGTTCAGTGGTGAGATCGACCGTTTCCCCAACCGACGATTCGGGAATCTCGGCAGGAGCGGCGGCAGTCGCTGGGCGAAAATCGGTTTATTCGGTTTATGCCAAGCAAAACGACCGGCTCTTGCTACGATAAGAGAGGCGACGATCACCAACGCGACCACAGGGCGAGGAGCTCGGCTGCGGAGCGGGAAGCAGTGTCTAACGATTCTAGTACGGTACGCTATCACGACCTCGATAGCTTACGGGCGACGGCCATGTTTTTGGGCATCGTCATTCACTCGGCGATGTCGTTTTTGACGCTTTCTCCGAAAATCTGGGTGGCGCAGGACGTTCGAGCCGACGAGTGGGCCAATCTGGTCGTGTATCTCATCCACGCTTTCCGCATGCAGTTGTTCTTCGTGTTGGCCGGTTTTTTCGGCTGCATGCTCTATCAGCGGTACACGACGTGGGGATTGTTGCGACATCGGTTGCAACGGATCGCCCTTCCGTTGCTGTTGGCATCGTTCACCGTGCAACCCTTGATGCAATTGTGCTGGCTGTACGGTGAACGCCGCGAATTCGTTCGGGGCATCACCACTTGGGAGACTTCCGCTTCCGAACGCCGACTGATGTTCGGTAAACCGACCGATCCGACGCAGCCCCCCGGCCAGGCCGTGCGAGAGCATCTGCTATCCGGCGCGTTTCTTCGGCACATCGAGCCGTATCATTTGTGGTTCCTGTACTATCTGCTGTATCATTATGCCGCGATGCTCCTTCTGTGTCCGTTGGCCAGTTCGTTGGCCCAGACGGCGATGGGGCGAACGATCGACGCCGGCTTTCGCGGGGCATTGCGAAGGTGGTGGGGCTGTCTGGTCTTCAGCGTCGCACTTTGGCCGATGCTCCTTCCGATGCGGACCTGGATGGCCGACACGCCGACTTCGTGGCGACCCGAGGTTCACCTGATCGGCTACTACTTCGTTTTCTTCACCGTCGGCTGGATGCTCTATCGGCATCGCGATTGCCTGGACGATTTCACCCGGCACTGGCTAGCCGCTGGGGCCGTGGGGCTGCTGGGAGTGCTGCCGCTGACGTTGGTGGCCACGATGCAAGCGCTGGGCAACGGCAATGAGGCGTCGTTGGCCCCACTCGATTCCGCTGCCTTCTTAGGACGTAAAGCTGGGGTCGCGTTCGGCTACGGGGTGCTCAATTGGTTGCTGATCATCGGGGCGATCGGCGCGTTCCGTCGTTGGTTGGCCCACGAGTCGGCTTGGGGCCGATGGTTAGCCGAGGCTTCGTATTGGTGTTACTTGATGCATTTGCTGCCGATTCTGCTGTTGCAGATCCTGCTGGCGGAAGTCGAAGCCAACGGCTTGCTAAAATTCGCGTTGATCAATGGGTGTACCTTGGCGCTGTTGTTGCTGAGTTATCGCTGGCTAGTGCGGGATCGCTGGATTGGTCGATTGCTCAACGGATCACGAGCAGCACGCCGGGAGATGGAATGTCGAGCAACGCCGATACCTCCAGACGAAGGCGCTTGCCGAGGAATGCCGGGCGATCGTTCCGTATCCGTTCCATCGACTTACTAGTGATCGTCGCCAAAATTGAGGTACAATAGGCATAATGCCCCAGGCACCATAGGGAGTTTCCCACGATCCGCAAGGATGCACGGGAATACCGCTTCGGAGCCAACCGCATGTCGATTTCGGAGCCAACCGCATGTCGATCTTGACCGCGCGCCGTGCTTTCACGCTGATCGAATTGCTCGTCGTCCTTGCGATCATCGCAGTAATCCTGGGACTGCTGCTCCCCGCTGTGCAAAAGGTCCGCGCAGCCGCGGCCCGGCTGACCTGCCAGAATCATTTGAAGCAAATCGGTTTGGCCGCTCACAATTATCACGATGCGAATCAGGTGTTTCCGCCGGCCGTCGAACTCCCTCCGGCGGGCCGACCCGCAGGGTCGTTGTTTGTGTATCTGCTGCCCTACTTGGAACAGGAAGCGTTGTTCCGGCAGTGGGACTTGCTCACGCCAAGCAACAATCAACTGACCGGCCCCACGGCGCGAGCCGCGACGGTGTTGAAAGTGTTGCTTTGTCCCAGTGATCGTATCCTTCGCAATCCGTTGGATTTGGGAGGTGGCCGCTTCGGTGCCTTGACCAGTTACGGCGGGAACGGCGGCAGCCGAACGTTCGCACCGAGCAACGCGACGGCCGACGGCATCTTCCATGCCGTGGGGCCGGGTTCGTTGCCTCGGCCCAATCAGATACCGGTTGCCATGTTAGCTATCACCGATGGCACTAGCCAAACGCTGCTGTTCGGCGAACGTCGGCACAGTGACCCGAACTTGGAAAGCTACGCCAGCGCTCCGTTCGACACGCCGCCGACGCTCCCGATTCCCTCCTTGCAAACGCTGGGCTTGTGGGCACCGGCCAACGGCTTGGGAGCCTTGGCCGAGATTACCTTGGGAGGATCAGCGACCATCAATTACGGGCATCCGAACTCTTATTCTCCGCCTCCCCCTCCGACCCCGCCGACGCCGATCTCTTGGGCCACCTTTCAACCTGCGGTCGAAGCCCGCATCGGGGCCTTCGGCAGCTTTCATACCGGAGGGGCCAACTTTGTCTTTGCCGATGGCTCGGTGCGGTTTTTGCGCGATACCTTGCCGCTGGACACCGTCCGTGCCCTTTGCACCCGGGCGGGCAACGAAACCGGCGTCTCTTGGGAGAACTGACTTCTCGCAGAACAGACTTGAGTCATGCCCCAGGTCGGCTAACATAGGTGAACCAGCCGAGGCAGCGCGATCGCGGAAACTTCTCCTCGCGCCTGCTCGGCTACCACCTGGAGAATTTCAACTATGGATCGTCGCGCATTTCTCGCTGGAATCGTCAGTTCGGCCGCGGTCGCTGGCTGGGGCACCTTTGCTGGGGCCGACGCGAAGAAAGTTCCCACTTTGGGCACCATCGAACGGTTGGACCCGGCCATCGATGAGCTTCTGCCGCAAGACGCGGTCATCGAATTGTTGGAAGCGAACAAATTCCTGTGGGCTGAAGGGCCGGTCTGGGTCAAATCGGAGGGGTATCTGCTATTCTCCGACATTCCGCGAAACAAAATCTGGAAGTGGACTCCCGGCAAAGGGTTGGAAACCTACCTCGAAAAGTCCGGCTACACCGGCACCGAGCCGTTCACTGGCCGCGAACCGGGCTGCAATGGGCTGGCCATCGACAAAAAAGGGCGACTGATCCTGTGCATGCACGGCGATCGCCGATTGGGCGTGCTGGGTTCCAATGGCAAGATCGAAACCTTGGTCGATCGCTACGCAGGCAAACGCTTCAACAGCCCCAATGATCTGACGATCAAATCCAACGGCGACATTTACTTCACCGATCCGCCGTACGGCTTGCCCAAGTTGATGGACGATCCGGGGAAAGAACTCGACTTCCAGGGGGTATACCGCCTATCGGCCTCGGGGAAGCTGACGTTGTTGACCAAAGAAATGACTCGGCCCAACGGCATCGCCTTGTCGCCGGACGAAAAGACTTTGTATGTGGCCAACTCCGATCCGAAAATGGCGATCTGGAAAGCGTTTCCTGTGAAGGAGGACGGCACCCTCGGCGAAGGGAAAGTCTTGTTCGATGCGACCAAGTGGGTCGAGATGAAGAAACCGGGGTTGCCCGATGGCCTGAAAGTCGACACCAAAGGCAACCTCTACGCGACTGGCCCCGGCGGGGTATTGATCCTCACTCCCGAAGGGAAATTGCTCGGAGTGTTGGCCACCGGCGTGCCCACCGCGAACGTCGGTTGGGGCGATGACGGCAAGACGTTGTACATCACCGCCGACAAGAACCTTTGCCGAGTCCGCACCAAAGTGACCGGCCACGGTTTCTGAAGTATCACGGTCGCTCAAAGTCCATGAGCAAAGACACTCGGCGAGTGAGCAGGAGCAAGCTACGGCCCGACGCGGATTCGATCACACAGACGCTCAGGAGAAGCCCGATGGCAGCATCTAAATTAATAGATGTGTGCGAGTATCTCGATCGCTTTGCGCCTTTGCATTTGGCTGCAGAGTGGGATAACGTGGGCTTGCTCGTCGGCGAAACCGAGTCGGTGGTTCGACGGATCATGACCTGTTTGACCCTGACGCCGCCGGTCGCGCTCGAAGCAATCCAACGCGGTGTCGATCTGATCGTGACGCATCATCCGGTGATGTTTCGCGGCATCAAGAAACTGACCTCGACTTCACCGGATGGAGCGTTACTGCTGCCGCTGATTCGAGCGCAAATCGCGGTGTATTCCCCCCACACTGCGTTTGATAACACGGTCGGGGGCATCAACGAACGATTGGCCCAGAAACTCGGCCTGAAGCAACTCCGAGCGTTGCGTTTGCAAGAGACGGGCAAGAGTTTCAAGGTGGTGGTGTTCGTGCCCGACTCCCACTTAGCCGCGGTGGCCGACGCTATGTTCGCTGCGGGAGCCGGGCGCATCGGCGAATATCGGGAATGCAGTTTCCGGTTAGCGGGGACGGGGACATTTTTCAGCACCGAAACGACGAACCCGACGCTCGGCCAAAAGGGCCGACGCGAAGAGGTGTCGGAATGGCGTTTGGAGATGGTCTGCCCCGCGTCAGCGTTGGAGGCGGTGCTGTCGGCCATGCGTCGAGCGCATAACTACGAAGAGCCGGCCTACGACGTGTATCCGCTGCAACCGTCGGCCAGCGCGATCGTCGGCCAAGGACGTGTCGGCCAACTGGAAGCCCCGACGACGCTTGGGGAGTTGGCACAACGGGTGAAAACTGCGTTGCATTTGTCCCAAATCGCGGCCGTGGGTGAGCCGAGCAAACCAGTGGAGCGTGTGGCTATCGCTTGCGGAGCCGCCGGCGAGTTTCTCACCGACGCCATCCGTGCCCGTGCCGATGTATTTCTCACCGGCGAACTACGGTTTCACGATGCCCTATTAGCCGAAGCGAAAGATATCGGCGTGCTGATCCCAGGACACTACGCCACCGAAAGGTTCGCGGTGGAAGCATTGGTCGCGGTGCTGACTGAGAAGTTCCCACAACTCGAAATCTTCACCAGCCAGCAAGAAAAAGATCCGATGCGTTATTGGTGAGAGCCGCCGTCTCGACTTCAATCGCGCTCCTTACCAAGTAGCGACTGCGTAGGATACGCAACAGCCGCGGACGCTAGTCGCAGGTATGGGGAGACATCCGACGACGGCTGAGAAAATACCCGACGATTCGCGTCGTCGACTCCTTTGATGACTTGAAATCCCCCGCCCCCATAGCGTTGTCGTTTCCCGTCAGCGTGGTTGGCCGACAGCGCGGGCGGCAAGGTCGTAGCCATCGACCGCCGTCACTTTCGCTCGAACCAAGTCGCCGGGACGCAGGCTCTTGCCTTTGACCCGTATCAGACTGTCAATCTCGGGAGCATCGGCATACGAGCGGCCCTGATAGTGGCCGGCAAACTCGGGATCGCGACCGTCGATGATTACTTCCAGTTCCTTGCCCACTTGTTGCGCGTTCCAAGCGAAGGCGATGGCTTGCTGCGTTTCCATCAGTTGCGCCATTCGTTGGCGTTTGACTTCCTCGGGCAAATGACCATCGAGTTTGGCCGATGGGGTGTCCGGCTCGAACGAATAAGGGAAGACTCCCACTCGCTCGAACTTTTGTTCGATCAGGAATTGCCGTAGTTCGTCGAATTCCGCTTCTGTTTCGCCGGGGAAACCGACAATGAACGTCGTCCGCAGCACCAGTCCGGGGACGGCTTGCCGTAGTTGGGCGATCAGCCGCTCGGTCGCGGCACGATCCACCCGACGGACCATGCGGCGCAAGATACGATCATTGATGTGTTGCAACGGCATGTCTAGGTAGGGGACGATCTTGGGGGTCGAACCGAGCGTTTGCAAGAGTTCGTCGGTGAAATGCTCCGGGTAGGCATACAGCAGACGAATCCATTCGATGCCATCGACTTGAGCCAGGAGCCGTAATAGTTCGGCCAAGCGGACTTTGCCGTACAGATCCAAGCCGTAATAGGTCGAATCTTGGGCGACCACGATGAGTTCGCGAACCCCGTCGGCCGCCAGTTCGCGGGCTTCCCGCAGCACCTCTTCGATCGGTTTGGTGACGTGCTTGCCCCGCATATGAGGAATCGAGCAGTAGGTACACAACCGATCGCAGCCTTCGGAAATTTTCAGGTAGGCGAAGTGCCGGGGCGTAATGCGTAGCCGGGCCGTGTCTTCCAAGGTGCGAATGGGAGCAGGGCGAAAGAGCGTGCGTTGCT
Source organism: uncultured Gemmataceae bacterium (assembly GCA_937949245.1). GTDB lineage: Bacteria > Planctomycetota > Planctomycetia > Gemmatales > Gemmataceae > CALEEC01. Next base: position 11,225 of record CALEEC010000317.1, read on the forward strand.
CGGTCTGCTGGAGCAAAGCACGATCGACCGCTGAACGGATCTCGTCACGGCCGAAGACGCCCACGATCTGATCGACCCCCGGCACTTGCTCCAACAGCAGTTCCTTGTTGCGTTCGGCCAAGCAACCGGCCACGACCACGGCCCCGATCTGGCCTTGTTTTTTGCGTTCGAGCATCTCACGGATAACGGCCAACGACTCCTGACGTGCCGGTTCGATGAAGCCGCAAGTGTTGACAATAACCACATCGGCGGCCTCGGTGTCGGGCACCAAGGTGTAGCCGTCTTGAGCGAGTTGCCCCAACATCCGTTCCGAATCGACGGTATTTTTCGGGCAGCCCAACGACACAAACGCGAAGGTCCGCGGACCAGCGGCAGGAGTGGAAAGCGATTTCATAAATGGCCCTCGCGCAGCGGCGAGCCGAGTTCCTCATTCGAGAAAGCAATCTCAGGTAAGCCCGAGAGAACCGATGCTTCTGCGATCATCCTTTTCTTTGTAGAGGATACCTAGGGCTGAGGTCAAGCAAACCTCCGTCCACAAGGATGCCTCGCTGACACGAGGACGGTACGCGAACACAAACACGGCGAGCTGACGCTCCCGGCTCGCCTTTGGATTCCTCCGGTCGCTGACGCTCCCGGCGCGCCTGGAGCTGACGACACCAGTCGTCGGGTCAGATCGAAAACACCCGCGGACTGGCGTCCGCGGC
>CALEEC010000318.1 GCA_937949245.1 uncultured Gemmataceae bacterium
GCTCGAAGACCAACCCGGTTCGGAAATTTACTACACGAACCTTCGTATCACGCCCAACCGATGACCCTTTGGAACGCAAGAGAGAATCTTCCATGAAACGTCAACCAACTAGAATCCTTCTCAGCCTCGGATTGCTGCTCGGAGCGATCGGGCTGTTGCAGTGGCACACGAGCCAACCTACCCCGGTGCAAGCCGCTCCGCTGGCGAACACCCATCCCGACAATGCGGTTCCGCCTGGGACGTGGCCGATGTTCGGCAATGGCCCTTGCCGGAACATGGTCAACTACACCGAAAAGAACATCCCCGACAAGTTCGACCCGGCCGAAGAAAGCGACATCAAATGGAAGCAACAACTTGGCTCGCGCGCCTACGGCGGCCCGGTCGTTGCCGGAGGCAAGGTCTTCGTCGGCACCAACAACGAAAGCTCCCGCAATCCTCGTGATCGCGAGAAATCCGCCGATCCCGACGAGCCTGGCCGACCCATCGACAAAGGTATTCTGATGTGCTTCGACGAAGCCACCGGCAAATTCCTCTGGCAAGCCGTTCACGACAAACTGGGCAGTGGTCCGGTCAACGATTGGCCCCGCGAAGGGCTGTGTTCGACCCCCATCGTTGAAGGCAATCGCATCTATTACGTCTCCAACCGTTGCACGGTCGTTTGTGCCGATGTCAATGGCTTTGCCGACGGCAATGACGGCATCCAAACCGAGAAGTACAAAAGTCCGACTGATGCCGACATCATCTGGGAACTGGACATGATGAAGGAACTGAATGTCTTCCCGCATAACATGTCGGCTTGCGCCCCGATGATTGTCGGCGACATTCTGTTTGTCGTGACTGCCAACGGTGTCGATGAAGGGCACATCAACATCCCCTCGCCGGAAGCCCCCAGTTTCATCGCCGTCGACAAGAAGACCGGCAAACTGTTATGGAAAGACAATTCGCCGGGCAAAAACATCATGCACGGCCAATGGTCGAACCCGACTTACGCGGTGATCGGCGGTCAGCCTCAGGTCATTTTCCCCGGGGGAGATGGTTGGTTGTATGGCTTCGTCCCCGAGACGGGCGAACTGCTGTGGAAGTTCGACGCCAACCCCAAGGGAACCAAATACATTTTGGGCGGCAAGGGCGAGAAAAGCGACTTCATCGGCACGCCGGTCGTTTACAAGGAAAAAATCTACATTGGCACTGGCCAAGACCCGGAACACTACGAAGGCATCGGCCACTTCTGGTGCATTGATCCGAAAGGCAAACGCGGTGACATTTCGCCGACCCTGGTGACCAAATACGATGCCGACGGCAAACCGCTCGACGAGAAGCCCAATCCGAACTCCGGTGCAGTTTGGCACTACGGCGGACCGGAAACGCGCGAATTGGCCAAACGCGACTACATCTTTGGCCGAACCATGTCCACCGCGACCATCATCGACGATGTCGTCTACATTGCCGAACTCGCCGGCTACATCCACTGTCTGGACGCCCGCACCGGCAAGAAATACTGGCAATATGATCTCAAAGGCTCGGTCTGGGGATCGACGATGTACATCGACGGCAAGATCTACATCGCGAACGAAGATGGCGACCTGTATATCTTCCGGCACTTCAAAGATCAGCAGGTGCTAGACGTCTCGGCGGCCAAGGATGAAGACGAAATCAAACGCATCAAGTCAGCCGTCGAGAAGAAGTATCTGCTGCGCAAGATTGCCTTCGATGAGCCGATCCGCAGCACTCCGATTGCCGTCAACGGGGTGTTGTATGTGATGACCGAAAAGACGCTCTTTGCCATCGGCGGCAAAAAGTAATTTTCCGAGCCAACGGCTCTCGTCGCAGCGCAGCGTGAACACCCGCGGGCGTCAGTCCGCGGGTGTTTGCGACTATCCGACGACTGAAAAACCACCCGATGACTGGCGTTGTCGGCTCCAGGAGAGCCGGTAAGTGACCGGAGGTGTTCGGACTCTACCCGACGACTTGCGTCGTCGGCTCCTGGTAGGAGATCGCGCCCTAAAAGGAGCCGCGGACGTTAGTCCGCGGGTGTTTCGGAATCACCCGACGACTGGTGAAAAACTACCCGACGACTCGCTCGTCGGCTCTTGCCCCCAATCAGGCGAGTTGCGGCTCACCAGCCGGGGAGTTTCAGCAGCACCGCTTCCGCTGCGGAGGCTTGGCGATAACGCGGTCCGCAGCCGATCAGCACCTGGCCGGGCCGATCCGGCAGCGTCGCTGAGAAAATCGTCCCTGATGGCAACTCTTTACCTGCCAGAAACTTGCCATCAGCGAAATTCCACACCGCGATGTAGCCGTGGTTCTTCGGAGCCGAACCGACGCTCACGACTCGGCTACCGTCCTGACTCAGTTTCACCGCGTAGATCCACCCCGGATGCGCGGTCGGAGTTTCCATGGCGGCCGGTTTGAGGGTCGGATTGTGAAACTCCCGCACCAGATTACCTGTAGCGACCTCCCAAACTTTCAACGTTCGATCACTCGACCCGGAGATCAGGTACTTCCCCTCGGGTGTGAATGTGACGCAAAACACTTGGTCGCGGTGCCCTTGCTCGAAGGTCTTTTCTGTATACGGTTTGATCTCGCGGACCAGATTCCCCGATGTGGCCTCCCACACCTTCACGCTCCGGTCGAAACTGGCGGTCGCGAGCAGTCGGCCATCGGGACTCCAAGCAACGGCGTAAATCGGCGCAGCGGTCGGTTGCGTGTGCGCGTTGATGTTTTTGAGCAATTGCCCCTTGGCCACGTCCCAAAGCCGCAACACGCCGTCATGACATCCTGTTGCCAGTTGCGAGGCATCGGCGCTCCAAGCCACGCAATCGACCAAGTTCGGATGAGCCAAACTTCGGATCGCTTGATCCGAAGCAAACTTCCACCAGCGAACTTGGCGATCAGCACACGCCGTCACGATTGGCCCATTGTCCGGCCAAGCCAACGCATGCACCGTGTCTGGATGTTCCAGCGGTTGGACCACTTGGCCGAACTCCTCGGGCAATTGCTGCCCCGGTTGATAGGCCACATTCCAACTGTAAACCCGCTTGTCAGCACAGGCTCCCAGCAAAATCGAACCGCTGGCCGAAAAGCTCAACGCTCGCACCGCGGCAGGGACTTCGATGCTGCCGACCTCTCGACCATCGTTGAAAGTGTACAAACGAACGCTGCGATCATCCCCCGCGACCGCGAGGGTCTGGCCGTTCCGACTGATGGCCAGACTGGTTATCGGCCCGGTCAAGCCGTCGAAGGTCCGTTCGATCGCGACGTTGTCCAGGCGAACTAGGTAGACTTTCTTGTCGGTCGATCCGATCACCAAGTATGGCTGATTCGGATGCACCAGCAGCGAGGTCAACTCGGCATTAGCGACCGCTGCCAAACGCACAAACGATAGCGGACGGACCAGCATGGTTTTGTCCGCACTGGCCGACAGCACCACCGGTTGATTCGGCAGATAGGCCACTCCGCGGACGGCCGCCCCGTGACTGAACGCTTGCAATTCCTTCGCTGTGGCCAAATCCCAGACCCGTGCCAAATTGTCGGTGGTGCCGCTGATGGCGCGCGTGCCATCGGGACTGAAACCGACCGCGATGACTGCTGCCGGATGTGTCAGCGTAGCCAACTCCTTGCCATCGCTCACCTGCCAGACTTGGGCCATCTTCCCCGCCCCCGCGATCAGTCGGTTGGAATCGCGGGACAACGCCAGCGTTGCGCCCCCTTCCGGCAATGTCCAGGCTCGCATCTCTTTGCCGCTCGCCAAGTCCCATTGCCGAACTTGCTTGTCCTTCCCCGCCGTGAAGGCATGCACGCCGTTGGTGCTGGCCACTACGGCCGACGCACCTTCTGCATGGACCGACCATGCCGACAGCACCGACAGATCATACACTGTCACCTGTTGATCTTCCCCGGCTGTCACGACCGTGCGATTGTCCCTGGCAAAGGTCAGCACTTCGATGCTCTTGACCAACCGGGCCAACGTCTGCAAGTCGCGGCCGGTCGTGGTATCGAAGACCTTCAGCACGCGACTTGTTCCCTCGGGATAAACCACGGCTAGACGCAACCCATTGGGCGACAAGGCGATCTGCTGCGCCGCTGCCGGCAGTGTCCACGTTGCGATCGGCTTGCTGAGGTCGGCCACATTCCATAAGCGGAGCGTTGGATCGGCCCCGGCCGTCACCAAACGGTTGCCATCGACACTGAGGGCTGATGCGACGATCGCTCCATCGTGCAATTTCACTTCGCGCATCGCTTTGCCGGTCTGCGGCACGATGACCTGGACGCTGCCCGAAGTCGAATGCAGAAGCAACGCTTGATCCATCTGTGGCCGAAGCTCAGTAGTCGTCCTCCGAGTCCCCGAGGAAGCCGAAGCCGGTGTCGCAGGCGTGGTCGTGCCTCCGGGAGGGGGCGTGGCCGATGCCGAGGTCAACGACCAAGCCACACTCAACGCTTCGACACGCAATTCTTTGTTGGCTGATTGCAGCAGCAAGCGTTTCCCATCCGCACTAAGGGCCAAAGCGAGGGGGCCACCTTCGGGGCGATAGCCTTCCTGCGGCGTGAAACTTTTCGCGTCTGCTTCTGGGCGATAAACGCGTACACTGCCATCGGCCAGGACCACCGCGAATGCTTGCCCCGAGGCCGCGAGTGCCAGCGACTTGACCGCACCCACCCCGGGTACCACGGTGGCCGTGCTGAATTTACCTTCGCGGATCGGCAGCAGAGCCACAGCTTGATTCGCCGGCACCGCGTAAGCCGCCGTGACCACCTCGCCTTGCACCGCGAGTACCGCTTCGCCTTCGAGGGTTCGCTGCTCTTTCGCGGTTCCCTCGGCAGCGGCCCACAGACGCAACGTGCGATCGGCCCCGGCCGAAATCAGCCAGTCGCCCTTGGTCGAATAGGTCAACGCGTTGACCGCTCCGCTATGTCCTGTGAGGTTTTTCATCTCCTTCAGTGGGGCCAGATCGATGAGGCGAATCGAATGATCGGCCAGACCTACCGCGAGTACCGCGAGGTCCGGTCGCAAAGCCAGCGAGCGAACCTCGGCCGGTAGCGGCGGCACTTTCTTCCATTCCTTGCCGTCTTTGAACAGCACCACACTGCGATCGGCATTGGCCACGGCGATCGTCGTGCCATCGAGTCCCAGCGTGGCTGCAACCAGCGGTTGCCCGGTGCTATGACTGCGTTCGACCTGCAACGAAGCGGCATTGACCAGCCGAACCTCTTTGGCCGAAACCCACAGCCAGCGGGAACCATCGCTCGCCGGCACGATGCGTGTCAGCGGTTCGGGTTGGGGCAACGGTTTGACTACGGGCCAGGGGAGGGGCCAGGCTTTGATTCGGCCATCGGCCCCGCTGGAAATCAGACGGTCGGCATTGGGGGTGAATTGCAGCGTCTCGATGCGTCCCTGATGCAGCAAAGCGGTGCCCAACAGTTGGCCATCGTCGAGTTTCCACAGACGGACGCTGCCATCTTCGGCCCCGGCGGCCAGGAGATTGGCATTGTCGGCCACGCTCAGCGTTGTCAGCGGAGCCGTCGCGCCGGAGTACGAGCGTTCCAACGCGCCATCCGCAAGACGATGCAACCGCACGGTCGGGTCGGCACAGACGGTGAAAATTTTCTTGCCATCAGCCGACACGACGGCCGCGCGGATGGTCGCCGGATGGGGGATCGGCTTGGGCGTCGGCAGGGGCAATTGCCAATGCCGCAGCATCCCGTCGGCTCCGACCGAGAGCCACTGCGTGGCATTGGGCAGAAAGGACAAGCCGTGGACGGCTCCTGCATGCGCCGACAGTTGTGCCACGAGTTTGCCATCGCCGATTTGCCACAACGCGAGTTGGCCGTCGACACTGCCGGCCAGAGCGAGGGTGTTGTTCGGTGCCAAGGCCACACTCGCCACGCTCGCGGATAGGCCGGGAAATTCTCGCTGCACTTGACCGTTCCCGACGTTGGTCAGCCGAACGACTTTGTCCGCGGCTCCGCTCAGGACGGTTGCGCCGTCGGCACTCAGGGCCAGTGCCGTGACGGCGTCGCCGTGTGCCGGCAGTGCCCGATCGGCCGTGGGCGGAAGTTGCCAAAACTTCACCGAGCCATCCGCGGCGATCGTGTAGGCTTGCGAGCCGTTCGGATGAATGGCCAAACCTCGGATCGGCACGGTATGGGCCACGGTGACGTTGACCGCTTGCCCGTTGGTCGGATTCCAATAGCGCAGGGTCTGATCGACACCGGTGCTGAGCAGCAGTTGGCCATTAGGAGTGAACGCCAAACCGGTGACCTCGCCGACGTGCCCGACGAGACGAAATTTCACTTGGCCGTTGGCCGCATCCCACAATTCGATCACCCCGTCTTTGGCTCCATTAGCGACCAGGGCGGCGTTAGGACTGACCGCGACGACGGTCGGCGGGGTGCTGGGCGTAGCGCTGCGGAGCGGAGCCGTCGTAGGCACTTCCCAGATGCGAGCGGTGTTGTCGGACGATCCCGAGGCGATCAGATCGCCTTTCGGAGAGAACGCGACGCTCAGGACGAGGTTTTTATGGCCATTGGCCCCAGAGAAAGCCCGGAGGGGTTTGCCGGTAGCGGCGTCCCAGACGCGCAGCGAGCGATCGAACGATCCGGTCGCGACGAGTTTGCCATCAGGACTGAGCGTGACGCTGTAAACGGCTTCGGTGTGTCCCCGGAAACTGACGACGGCATCGGGCAAAGGCGGCTCATCGGCCGAGTAGCCCAGCGGAAGCGAGAGCACAAGCCCCACGCCGACGCAGCAGATTGCCAAACGGAGCCAGAACACGGAAACCTTCATCGCATCGATCTCCCGGAGCAGTGGCCGAGGTAGGACGCAGCACGGCACAGCCAAAGGCAGGGTGGGCAAGCTAACGGCAAGTGTCGCAAACTGAACGAACCTCGTCAACGAGAAAGGCGGATGAGCGATCCAGGGATCACGAAGACATCAGACGAGGATGCTTGCACCTGCATGCTTCGCTATGTTAAAGCACGGGGGGAAAACACAGGGGGGCATAATCATAATACTGCAGGCTGACGTCCGATGCCTTTGAGTTAGACACGGTTTACGTTGAACTTCACTCTGCAGTAGAAGTTTGCATCGCCTCCACCTCAATTGAACGGCAGGTTGCCATGCGATCCATGCTCACAGATGAACTCGGGGGCGTTATGCAACCTCGAGGCATCGCGGCCCAACGACAACGCGGTGGGCAACGGCCGTCCTGCCGGATCGACAATTTTTCGAGTCTTGCTCTATCTGGCCGCACGGGCATTCTTCTGCTTGATTGGCCTAGCGAGTTCGGAGATTGGCCAGTGGTGTACCCTCGATCGCGGCAATGGGGACTCTCGGAAGCGCTGCGTCGGCTGTGCGAGAGCCTGACGGCCCATCCCGAGTTCTCAGAGATCTGCCGAGTGTTGGTTGATTCGACCATGGTCCGCCCAGCAGCACGCGGCTGAGGCACGGCGCAAGAAAAAAGACGGGGCCGCTCGCTCGGCGGCCAACGAGGGACCAGGGCGAAGGAAGCCGCAGCGGTCCGACGACCAAGATCGTGGTGACGGCGGTGGCTTCTTTTCTTAACTTGAAGGCAATGGGCTTAGCCCGCCGTGCTTGCCACGCCATGGGCGAGCTTGGTATTCATGCATAGAAAACAGTAATCGAATCACGGTGAGCAAACCACGGCGGGCAAACTACGGTAGAACCACGGCGGGCAAAACACGGTAGGCGGACGCCTGCTGCTCGGAATGGAGATGCTCGTCCGCACGATTCCGAAATCACCGGTGGTTTTCGCACCACGTTGCTTCCTTCCGCCCATGGTGGCGAGTCGGAATCGCTAAGCACGCCCAACGAATAGGAACGATCCTCGGATGATGCCTAACGATTCACCATCCCCAGCCCAGATCGTCACCGAACTGCCGAACCTGCCGCGCCGAGCAGTCGACGGACACAAAGGCAACTATGGCAAAGTGCTGATCGTCGCGGGCAGCCGGGGAATGAGTGGGGCCGCGATCCTCAGTGGCATCGCGGCACTGCG
>CALEEC010000319.1 GCA_937949245.1 uncultured Gemmataceae bacterium
GGCTTTCGCCGCTTTCGCCGCCTCCTTCCGTTGTCGAGGCCAACGACGCTTCGACGAACTAACCATCGCTATCGGTTTGCCAATCTCAGCAGTCGATAAACTCAAATTTATAACTGTCATGCAACTATATAGAAGTTTGTCTCACGTTCGCAACAGCGATCTGAAAAGGGATGGTTCCGATGGAGAGAACGATGCTCGGTTGGCTGATCTGTTTAGGGACACCGTTGGTGTTTGTTGTTGGTTTTTTGTGGAATTGACTGTGTCGTCGATGGGCGTATCGTCAGCCGCGATAGGGGCCGATACTTTTGTTGGTGGGGCTGATCGGTTTGCTGGCAATTCCACTCATCTGGACCGTTTACATCACGGTCAAGGTTTACCTGTTGTTTCGGGCGTTCCCCGGCAACTAGCATTGCCGGCTCAGGCCGTCGCTATTCTGTCGAGGCGTCCCGTGGTCGAGTTGATCCGTGGAGAACAAAGCCGACGGCTCTGGAATGCTTCCAGGAATAAAACTCTAACTCTCTGCCGAACAAGAGAATTTGTCGGCTAACCACTCTTCTAATATGGTTAGCCGACCTTTTGTGCGATCCACGCTTACACCAGTTCTTTGATCGCTTTGCCTTCGACCAAGTGGGTCGGTCGGCCGGTAGGATCGGGGACGGTGGTCGTCTCGGGATCGATGCCCATCGCTTTGTAGAGGGTGGCGAAGACGTCGCCGAAGGTGACGGGGCGATCTTTCGCGTATTCGCCCAAGCGGTTGGTGGAGCCGACCACTTGGCCGGTCTTGAGGCTTCCCCCGGCGAGGATGGCACAACTGACTTGCGGCCAGTGATCGCGGCCGGCGTCTTTGTTGATCCGCGGGGTCCGCCCGAATTCGCCCCAAGCAATCACCACGGTATCATCCAATAGGCCACGGACGTCGAGATCTTCGATCAGAGCGCTCAAGGCTTGATCGAGTTTCCGGCCGTGATCGCGGACTAAGTCGAAGTTTTTGCCGTGACTGTCCCAGCGACCATACGAGAGCGTCACGCAGCGGGCACCGGCTTCGACCAGTCGGCGGGCCAAGAGCAAGTGATCGTTGACCGTGGGGGCACCATCGTATTGATATTGGTAAGGCTTGCCGTCGCCATAGCGGGCACGCACCCGGGGATCTTCTTTCGACAGGTCGAGGGCATCGACCAATTTGCTTGAGGTCAGCACGTTTAGGGCGCGTTCGGTAATGGCGTCCATACCGCGGAGTTGGCCGACGGTGTCGAGGTCGCGGCGAATGTTATCGAATTGGCGGAGCAATTGACGACGATCCGCGAGTTGGTCGCGGCTGATGCCTCGGAGGGTCATGTTCGCCATGCCGGGACCATCCGGTTTGAACGGCGCGTGGGCCGTGCCGAGGAAGCCAGTCTGGCCTGGGTCCGACCAGGGCACATGGGCGGTGCGGGCAGCCAAACCGACGAACGGCGGAACCGAGGGATCGACTGGGCCATAGAGTTTCGACAAGAACGATCCGATGCTCGGCCAACCGCCGATGTTCGCGTTGGCACGCGGGGGGCGACCGGTCATGCATTGCACGGCATCGTGGCCACCGGAAGCACCGACGATCGAGCGAATGATGGCGAATTTATCCATCATCTTGGCAATCAACGGGAAGCATTCGCCGATCTGGATACCGTTGACGTTGGTTTGGATCGGTTGGAATTCGCCGCGGATCTCGGCTGGGGCCTCGGTTTTGATGTCCCACATGTCTTGGTGAGGCGGGCCACCACCGAGGAAGATATTGATAATCGATTTGTGCCGGGTGGGGCCACCGGCTGGTTGGCTCGCTTCGGCACGCATGAGGTCGGTCAGTGTCAGTGCGCCGGCCCCCATTCCTAGAGCGCCAATACGCAAGAACGCACGTCGGGAGACGCCGTCACAGTAGCCGTTCGTCTTAGGACCGTAGATTGTCAACATGATATGCGCCCCTTCAAGGTATTTGGCGGGATGCTCCGAAGGTAGGTCGGATACGGAACCGCGGTTCCGTTCTGGATCGTATGAATTTGAGGGTAATTCCTCGCGAGACGAAGAGCAAGCCTTTTTCAAGAAAATTCCATCGTCGGGATGCCCAATGCGTTTAGTTGGGATCACGGATGGCCGACACAGTGGTCGAACGGGCAGGTCCAATGCAGGGGAATAGGATCCGAAAGGTCGCTCCGTGAAAAGGTTGCGATTCGATCTGCAAAGTGGCTTGGTGATGCTCCAAAATCACCGCGACAAACGACAAGCCAAGCCCCATGCCGGCGTTGAGTCCCTCGAACAGAGCGTTGTCGCGTTTGGTACTGAAATGGGTTTTCAGACAGTTTTGCTGCACCTCTTCGGTCATGCCGATGCCATTATCGCGGACTTCGAGCACGGCAAAAGTTTCTTGACGGTAGGCACGCAGTTGCACTTGGCCTTTCCAGGCATTGGCTTCCAGAATGGCACGACGCCGTTGCGCTGGGTCGGCACAACGGTGGGCTTGATCCCGAAGATGATTGCGCATTTCAAACGTCGCGTCCCTCGCATTGAACAGCAAGTTTTCGATCGCTTGTTGCAGATGAGACAGATCGCCGTGAATGCTCAACGGTTCGTCGCGGACTTCGATGGAGATCAGCAACTTCCACTTGTCACGGGCGAGGTTGGCCCAGGTCGTTTCCGTCTCGCGGGTGAGTTGGCCCAAATCGAGGCGGGTCATTTCGGTGCGTGTCGGATCTCGGCGGACTGCACGCAAGATCTGTTGCAAGCGTTCGTTGACGGTGCCCAAGGTCGAGCGGACTTCCTGCAACATCGACGCATGCGATTCTTGCAAACCACCTGTTTCGATGCAGCGGGCCAGCAGGTCATTCGGTCGAACCAACAGGTTCTTGATGTTATGAGCATACGAACCGGCCATGATGCCGATACTGGCAAACAGTTGCGACTTCAGTTCGAGGGCGGCCCGCTCCGCAGCGGCAGCGCGACTCTCTTGGCGAGCAGCTTCTAGGCTCTGTTCCAACAATTTGCGATCGAGTTCTTCGCGGGCACGTTCGGCTTCTTGCCGCCGTAGTTCATTTTCCAACGCGGTGCGTTGCGCATGTTCCAGAGCGGCTTGGGCTTCCAACTCTCCCCGTTCGCGGAGGCGTTCCCGGCGCAGGAAACGATACAACGACACCACCGCAAGAATGCCGGCCGTCAACACCACGATGCCCACCACCAGCGAACGCACTCGGCGATCCTCTTCTTCGCGTTGCAGCTTGTTGAAGGCGTGCAACCGATATTCGCAATGAAGGATCGGCCGAGGATCTTGGGGTCCTAACAGCGGGTATTCCATGACCTGCAGTTGCAAACGATTGCGCAAGCGTGGTCGGGGAGCAGGCGAATCCCAGTGAATGGCTTCTGGGGGAGGTGACCCCGTGGCCGACCACGATTCAAAACGAATTTCCAAGCGATAGATTTCGGGAAACAGCGGCAGTTGGGCTTGATACACCCGCGTCGGATCGGCCATGGCCCGAAGTTGTTCTTCGATCTCTTTCCGCTTCCACAGGGTAGGATCGTCGTTTAAGCCGCGAGCATCGACGAGGGCGAGGTATTCCCGCACTAATTCGGGGAGCGTTTTGCGAAAGACCCGCGCTTCGTCAATCCATTCGCGAAGATTGGCTTCGTCGGCTTCCTGGGTCCAGCGGCTGCGATCGTACAGCAGGTAGGCCAACCAGCCGATGACGATCGCCCAGATCAGCACGGCCGGCGCGACTCCGCGAACGTACTTCCACAACCACGCTGGCCCCAAAGGAGCTGGCGTGGGCATCGCGGGCATCGGGGATGGGGATTCGCTCGACGGCATGAAGAAAACGCTCCGCCAACTTGGGACCACTGGGTACGCCAGCGGTTCACATCCATTTATCTTAAGCAGCGAGAACTTGCTGTGGCGAGACAACTCCAAACGACCTTGAGAAACAAGCGATACCTGTCTGCAAATTCCTTATTCCTCGGAGCATTGAGCGAAACCGGTCGACTGCAAGAATTGCTGGGGGGGCTTGCCTTTGCCCTGGCAATGTGCCATGATCGGCGGGAACAAGCCAACTGGGGGGATTTCCGTGGAAAGGAACCGAAGTATGTACCGCTTTTCGGCCGTGATGATGGCATGGATCGTTGGCACATCAACGAGTACCGCCGATATACCGATCGATCTCTCGCGTTACTTTCGTCCGCCAGAAGCCTTCCGCAACGATTTTGGCCATTATCGTTCGCCGTTATTGTTCGATGATGGCCGAATGGTGAAGACGGCGGCCGACTGGCAAAAACGTCGGGAGGAGATCCACAACTATTGGCATACGATGCTCGGACTTTGGCCGGCTCCGTTGGAACGTCCCCGGCTGGAACGCGGACCGGTCGAGCAACGCGGCCGAGTGAAGCAGTATCCGATCCGCATCGAAACCGCCCCAAAACGCATTGTCGAAGATGCTTACTTGTTGATTCCTGAGGGGGAAGGTCCATTCCCAGCAGTGATCGTGGTTTACTACGAAGCGAAAACCGCAGTGGGGTTGGGCAAAGGAGAATTCCGCGATTTCGCTTGGCAGTTGGCCCAACGCGGTTTTGTCACGTTGTCGTTGGGGGGCGATCCGAATACCTATTATCCGACCCGTGAGACATGCCAAATTCAACCGTTGTCGTTCCATGCCTACGAGGCGTCGAATTGTCGGCGTGCCTTGGCCCAGTTAGATAACGTCGATCCGAAGCGGATCGGCATTGTCGGCCATTCTTACGGCAGCAAATGGGCCATGTTCGCGTCTTGTCTAGATGATGGCTTTGCCTGTGCCGCGTGGTCCGATGGCGGGATCGTCTTCGACGAAAGTCGCCCGAATGTGAATTACTGGGAGCCGTGGTATCTGGGCTTTGAACGGGGGCAACCACCGCGGCAACGCGGAGTGCCGACCGAAAGCAATCCACGCACTGGGCCATATGCCAAGCTGATCGCTGAGAAACGTGACCTTCACGAATTGCATGCCCTAATGGCACCTCGTCCGTTTTTAGTCTCGGGAGGTTCGGAAGATCCCCCGGAACGGTGGAAAGCCCTGAATCACACAGTGGCCGTCAATCAGCTTCTGGGATACGAGAATCGCGTTGGCATGACCAACCACAAGGAACATTCCCCCAACGTGGAGTCCAACGAACAGATCTACCAATTCTTCGTGCAAACGCTGCAACCGAAACGCTAACGGCCAAGTAGACGTTTCGACCAAACGACAACGCCGGTGTACACAAACATGAGCCGGGTTCCCGCTGAGAGACCCAGCTCGCGCATTCGGAGGACTACTTCAAACGCCGATTAGACCTTATTGTTACGCGCCACGTTCGAGGTCATCGAGCTTTTCTTCGCGTTTGTACAACGGCAGGTGACGGTAGTAAACTTCCAGCGTGAGCAGGGCCAAGCAGGTGGTTCCCAGTCGGCCGCAGTGCGAACCGATGTGGCCTTGATCGGGTTTCCAACTTCCCTTGTTCTTGCCCTCGGCTTTATCTTGTAGCCGAATCAGCATGTCACGCATCAGGGGGTTCCAATCTTTGTGCCAGATTGGTCCGCCGAAGAAGTGAACGACTTGGGTGGCATAGTAGTAGTAGTACATGTCCCAACGGGCTTCGTTGGGTTTCCAGATCTTCCATAGGCGATCGACGCCATCGGCCAGAGCCGGATTCTTCGGTCCCCAGCCCATGTATTGCCGGCACAGCAGCCCCACGGCGGATAGAGCTGGGCTTGCACCTTTGCTCGAGTAGCCATAGCTGGCTCCGCTGTTGGTGCTAACTTCTTCGAGGAACTGAGCCGCGCTCTTCATCGGTTTGTCGGGAACGGTCAAGCCTGCCAATTTCGCTGATTTCAGCGCTTGGATCTGCCAACCGACGATCGAAGTATCACCATTGCTCTTAGGTTGATACCCCCAGCTTCCGTTGCTCCCTTGGGCATTGACGATAAAGTTGGTCATCGTCTGGGCCAGCACTTTGAGCGACGAGTCGAGCGTCATGCCGTAGGCTTCGTTCAGAGCGATCGTGCCGATGGCTTGCGAATACATGTTCGAGGCACCAGTGAAGCCACCTCCCGGCTTGACCCGCGGTTTGAGATACTCTAGCCCTTTGCTGACAGTCTTCTTGTACGAACCGGTGCGGTGCGTTTGCCCGGCAGCGAGGAACGGCAACAAAGCCATCCCCGTAGCCGCGATGCGGTCATTAGAACTGGTTCCGTCGTAGACCCAACTGCCGTCGTTTTCGTTTTGTTGCTTGGCCAGCCAGATCAGTCCACGGGTGACAGCGGCTTCCGACTCCGTGTTGCCCCCCCCAGCCGCAAGCAATTTGTTCTTGGTCGCGCCGCTTCGGCCCCGCATGCCCGGCGACATCATCGCCCCTCCTGCGCCGCCGTCGCCTTGACGCACGGAGCCGAGATCAGAGAGGTTGTTGACCCCCGCATTATCCGGGGTGGGATTGTTAAAGCCCGGCGGGGCAGTCACTTGTTGCGACACATCAGGGGCTTCCATCGATGAGCCGACCGGTTCCGATTCCAACACGGGGGCTTCGACGTTCTGATCTTCTTCCCGATCCGCTTCGGTAGCCGCTTCGAGATCCGCATTGAATCCTACATCAGGATTCTCGAAGTTTTCCATCTTCTCTTCTTCTTTTTCGATCTTCGCTTCGACGAGTTTATCATCCTTCGGCTTCGCTTC
>CALEEC010000320.1 GCA_937949245.1 uncultured Gemmataceae bacterium
GCTCCTGGCAGGACCGACGCCGCAGAGATGGCTAGCAAGATGGGTGTAGGTAAGTGAAGTGGCTGCTGGGGGACGATGGGAAAGTCGGTTGTTGAAGCGTTTCTGGGAACGCGGTTAAGCAGCGATTGGGGGGCAAGGGATGGTTTCGGCATTTTCGTGGAGGTCTGCTGCTGATGCGTGTCGATGCCGGTCGATCGAAACTGTATTCCGCTCTCAAAGCCCTGCAAGAGCAATGGGAACCGGTGCGTGACCAATGGCACGACGCCGTTCGTGTCGAGTTCGAGGAACAGATTCTCGAACCGTTGATCCAGCATAGCCGCGAGGCCCTGCAAGCAATCGATCGTTTGGGGCAACTGTTCATGCAGTTGCGGGAGGAATGTGAGGCCATGCCATGAGCCAACCGATCTGGGCGGATCAACAACGCGACGCCTTGCGGCAATTGAGCCAACAGATCGCGGATCGCCAGCAACGCGAACAAACCATCGCCACGGCTTTTCAGACGGCCAGCGAGTCGGCCCACAAAGAGATCCAACGGACCCGCAAAAGCGTCACCGTTGGCCGGGAACGCGAACTGACCGCGATCGAAACCGAGCATCGTCTTCGCATCGAAAGCATCGAAAAACAAGCCTGGGCGGATCTGCAAGCAGCCGATCAATCGTTCCACGAGGCGAAAGAAAAGCTGCTGCAGCAATGCGCCCATGCCGAGGAGAAAAACCGAACCGCCCTGCAAGACGCGTTGTGGACCGCCGATTCCCTCTTGGAAGCAGGGGAAAAAGAAGCCCAAGAACAACGCGACACCCTCCGCCGAAAAGCCGCTGCCAGCCGGCAACGAGCCGCTGCTTTACGCGAAGACCTCGACCCATTCCTCGACCGCCTCGATGTGCTTCCCGAACAACTCGCCGATGCTCCCCCTCTGCCGCCGTTGCCGACCAGCGAGCAACCGCTGACCGACCTCCGCGAAGCCTTCGCTATCGCCGATGACGCCTTGGCCCAACTGGCCGCCCTGAAAGTCGGGTTCGCTACCACCACCGGCCGAATCTTCCTGCTGACGTTCGGTGCCCTGCCGGGAGTGGGGTTGTTTTTTGTCGATGGCTTGCGCGACTATGCATGGATCGTTCTCCCCATTGGTCTGCTGCTGGGGGTGGGTTTGGCCTGGCTATTGCATCGGATGAATCGTCAAATGATGCGCCAGCATACCGTGGCGTTGGGCCAACGCCTGTTGCACGCGTTGCAAGCGGCTCTGTCGGCTTGTGATCGTCTCGAAGCGGAAGCGGAGCAGACCTGGAACAGCACCCGCAAACGCCTGCGTGCCCAACAAGCCCAAGCTCAACGCGACGCCCAGGCACGCTATCAGCCGATCTTGGAGAAAATCCAACAGACCCGCACGCAGGAGTTGGCCCAACTGGAACGAACACACCACGAACGCACCAAAGCGATTCGCCAACGCAAAGACGCCGACCGAGCCGCGGCCGAAAGCGATTATCAAATGCGTCTGCAAGAATGCACCGACCGCTACGACCGCACCTTGGCCCAAGCCGAGGCTCACTTTGCCGCCCAAATCGACCAAGCCACCCAAGCCCGCGATCAGGCTTGGCATCAGTTGGAAGCCGACTGGCACCACGGCTTGGAACGCCTTGCCCAGGTTTGGGACGAAATGCAACGGTGGGAGCAAACTTGGTTCCCCCCTTGGACCGATCCGGTTTGGAACGACCGTCCCCCCGCGCGCGAGGCTCCGCTCGGCATTCCGCTGGGGCACTTGACGATCGATCTGGCGTTGTTGGAATATGGTTTGCCCAAGGACGAACGTCTGACGCCGCGCGTGCCAACGTGCGTGACCGTGCCGGCGTGGCTCGGCTTTCCGACCAAGTGCGCTCTGCTGCTGAAAACCCGCGACCAAGGCCGACAACGCGCCGTCGAGGCGTTGCAATCGATCGCGCTGCGGTTCCTCACGGCCGTGCCGCCGGGCAAGGTCCGTTTCACCATCATCGACCCAGTCGGATTGGGCGAGAACTTCGCTTCGTTCATGGGGCTAGCCGATCATGATGAAAACCTCGTCGGTGCCCGAATCTGGACCGAACCCGAACAAATCGAACGACGCCTTGCCGACCTGACGGCCCACATGGAGAACGTGATCCAAAAATATCTGCGGAATCAATACAAGTCGATCGAGGAATACAATCGTCATGCCGGCGAGGTGGCTGAACCGTTCCGCGTGTTGGTGATAGCCAACTTTCCGACGAATTTCACCCCGGAAGCGGCTCGGCGTTTGGTCAGCATCGTTTCGAGCGGTTCGGCTTGTGGTGTGTATACCTTGGTGAGCGTCGATAGCCGAGTGCCGCTGCCGCAGGGCTTCAATCTCAGCGATCTGGAAGCTGCCTCGCTGACGTTGGTCGGCAAAGACGATGCCTTCGTGGCCAAAGACGCCGAGCTGGCGAAATATCCGCTGCGGCTGGAAGCTGCGCCGAGTCCCACGCTGGTGGCCCAATTGGTGCAACGCATCGGTGCCCAGGCACGCGATGCCAACCGTGTCGAGGTGCCATTCGACTTCATCATGCCGCCGGCCGATCAAATCTGGACGCACGACAGCCGCAAAGGCATCACCGTGCCTCTGGGGCGAGCCGGAGCCACGCGAAAACAGGCGCTCCGCCTCGGCGTAGGTACGGCGCAACACGTCCTGATCGCGGGCAAAACCGGTTCCGGCAAATCGACGCTGTTGCATGCACTGATTACCAACCTAGCTTTGCACTACGCTCCCGACGAAGTCGAACTGTATCTGATCGACTTCAAAAAAGGCGTCGAGTTCAAGGCCTACGCCGCGCAGCAACTGCCCCATGCTCGGGTGATTGCCATCGAGAGCGAACGGGAATTCGGCCTGAGCGTGTTGCAGCGTTTGGATGCCGAACTGCGCGACCGGGGCGAAAAGTTCCGCGAAGCCGGTACCAACGACTTGGCCGGCTATCGCAATGCCTTCCCCGACCGCAAGATGCCGCGGATCTTGCTGATTGTCGACGAATTCCAAGAGTTCTTCGTCGAGGAAGACAAACTGTCGCAAGAGGCGGCGTTGCTGTTGGATCGGCTGGTGCGTCAAGGCCGGGCGTTTGGGCTGCATGTGCTGCTTGGTTCGCAGACGCTGGGCGGAGCGTATTCGCTGGCCCGCAGCACCATCGATCAGATGGCCGTCCGCATCGCTTTGCAATGTTCGGACGCCGACGCCCAACTGATTCTGAGCAAAGACAATCATGCCGCTCGGCTACTGAGTCGTCCCGGCGAAGCGATTTACAACGATGCCAACGGACTGGTCGAGGGGAACGATCCGTTCCAGGTCGTTTGGTTGTCGGATCGTCGGCGGGAGGAACTACTCAGCGAGTTGCGGCAACGTGCCGCGGGGTTGTCTCGTCCGGCGGCGTTGGTGTTTGAGGGCAACGCCGCGGCGTGTCTGGAACGCGATCCGTGCTTCGTGCAACCGCCGGCGTTGCGCGGTCATCCGCCCTATTCGGCCAGTTTGGGAGAGGCGATCGCGATCAAAGAGCCGACCTCAGCCGTCTTTCGTCCCATCGGGGGCCATCACCTGCTGATGATCGGCCAGCACGAAGAATTGGCCCGGCAGATTCTCACCTCGGCGATGTTGAGTTTGGCCATGCAATTGCCCAGCGTGGGGGATCGTGCCGGCCGATTCGTGGTACTCGACGGCAGCGACGAAGACGATCCGCAATGGGGGGGATACCTCGGCCGCATCGCGCGATTGCTTCCGCATCCGGTGACCGTGCCGCAATCTTCTGAACGCACCGCAACGCTCGCGGAGTTGGCCGACGCGGTCCGCCGTCATGTCAAACAAGCGCCGACGTTCGTGCTGATCTTGGGGCTGAACCGTTTCCGCGAATTGCGCAAAGCCGACGACGACTTTGGTTTCCGCCGTGGGGACAAGCCTTTGACTGCGGCCGATCACTTCCAAACGCTACTGCGGGAAGGTCCGCTGGGGGGCGTTCATCTGCTGATGAGTTGCGACACGTTGCCCAACTTAACGCGGATTTTGGATCGGCAAGCGCAACGCGATTGCAGCATGCGGATTCTGTTCCAGATGAGCGCCGCGGACAGTAGCCAATTGATTGACAGTCCTGCGGCGAGTCGGTTGGGGCGGTATCGTGCGTTGTTCGTGCAAGAGGATCAACCGCAGCCGGAGAAGTTCCGCCCTTACGCCTTACCGACCGAAGCCCTGGTCCAGCAACTGCTTGCACGCCGTCGAGAAACACTGACGCAACCGATTGATGCGCCGGCGACGTGAGTCGTCGGAGGTTCAGCCCCCGACGACAGGACTGGCGTCGGCTCTGGAGAAACCATCCGACGACTGGCGTCGTCGGCTCGTCATTTGTGGTGCCGCGGACGCTAGTCCGTGGGGGGTGTAGAGATACCCGACGACGGGTTGAAAACACTCCCGACGCCTGGCGTTGTCGGCTCCAGAGCCCCTCCGACGCCTGGCGTCGTCCGTTGTTTGCGTCATTCATGCGTCGGGTGCGTTCACCCCGAACCGAACAAGATTGTCCCTGTCACAACAACGAAATTCGGCCGCGGCGTGCTGGGGGGGCGGTTGCCGGTGGCGCAAGTGGGGCCGGTTCCTTCTCCGCATGGGCTTGGGTTTCGTTCAGAAACACATGCAAAGGCGCGTAACGCCAAGCTCGGCCGTGGGCGTCGGCTAAGGCTTTGAGTTTTCGCAGGAAGGTTTCGGTAATCGCGTGACTGGTTTCCTGGTAAGTCGGATCACAAAAGTAGACGCGGCATCCTAGCGGCCGCGGCTCGCGGGCGGTGCAGAGGTTGTCGACCTGAAACGGGCAGAAGTCGGCGGAGACTGGTGTCTCATACGCCGGCGCAGAAGCGAGTAAGACCTCCGCTTCGAGGTTGCTGAGAAACAGCGTGTGGTCGTATTCCTTGAACCGACAGCACCGGCCGCTGGCGTCGCAGCGTGGTCCGGCTTGGGCCACAGCGGCATCGACTTCCGCGTACAACGCCCGTATCGCCTGGTGTAACTCGGCTTGGCTCATGGCTCATCGGTGCGTCACGATCCACAGACTGGCCAAAACGCCCAAGACGCCGACAGCCACCCCGATCCACATGGGCAAGCTCGAAGGTTGTGGTGCCGCTACCGATACTGGTGCAGGTGCTGGTGCGGTAGTCGGTGCCGATGCCAGCGAAGGCGAAGACGCAGATGCGGAAGTTTCGCTGGAAGCCGGGGGCGGCACATGGTTGGGGAGGGTCTGTTGCGGCCTCGGCGTCGGCATGGCCGAGGAAGCGGGGAGTTGCGAACTGGACAGCGAGGCTGCCGCGGGAAAAGTTCCCGAAGCCGGCGGAGTCATCACGGGGAGCCGACCTGAGGAAGGCCCCGCTGACGACACGCCGGACAACCCCGTGCGTGCCTTCAGGAACATCGACTGCTTCACTCGTCCCGAAGCC
>CALEEC010000321.1 GCA_937949245.1 uncultured Gemmataceae bacterium
AGCCCGACCGGCTGCGCGACGTGCCCATCCGAACCATCCTGTCGATGGACCCGCCCGCGGACTTCGTGCGTCTGTGGGCCGACGAACTGGCGTTCCATTCCTTCCCGGAGACGACCCCATGAATCTGACCACCCTGTTCGATACGATCGCCGGCAAGCAGAAGCAGCGGGAGCAGGTCCGCGCCAATGACTTCCCGGGGCGTGGCATACCCCGGCGGCTGGGGATCATGCCACGCGCTGCGATGGGGTGAAGTTTACCTTGTGTTGAGGTGGATTCCCGACCTGTACGCGAATTGATTGGTAAACGGCAACAACTCCAAGGGCACTGAGGGCACAACGATCTGGATTATTCTGAGTCACCAGCGGATGTGACAGAAGCGAACGAACAACACTAGAAGTTATCCGTCCCACCCAGATTGGCCAGTTCCAGGCTGGTTCTTCATTGGTCAACCAGCCTACCGTTAGCAGTCCGTTGGTCCGTGGAACCGCTGGTAGAAGCTGAAGTCCACGATATGCAAGTAGGTTCAGGGCCCAGTTCGTCTTCGCCTTGTTGCCACTTGCGGTGGGGTCACTCCACATTACCGCATAACGACGATCCTCCTGCGGATCCCATCTCATGGAGAGTTTTTCATCTTGGGGGGCGGTACTCGTGAACATGGCTTCCTCAAGCCGATCTGCCGTTACGTTCTCGACGAGTTGGCGAACGGTATCAAGAAAGTACTGATAGCCCGATCCTGTGATAAAGCAAAAGCTCGTTGCTTGCATCTGATCGGACTTTTCTTGGCTACACACATCCGAGCCAAATGCGGCGTAGAGATCAAGAATTTCTCGTTCGCGATTTGAAGCATAGGCCATCGCAAGGCACATGTGTTCACGGAGTTCACTGCATGTCGCATTCAGGTGTTTACCAAGCGATAGTTCCATTGAAGGCACGCATTCACGCAAAGCAGTCAGCCATTGCGACCGAAGTTCACTCAATTCTTTATCGATGGGGCCGAGTGTATCTTCTTCGGCAGCTTTCCGCTCGTTCCCACGAAGCCCCAGCTTTTTTAACTCATCGGCTGCCTTCTTGCGTTCTGATTTTTTTTTGTCGAACGCTTTCTGTGTTTTTTTCCGCTTTGAGTCCGCTTCCGGATTGGGTGTGAACGGACATTTGAGTTGTTTGGCGAGAAATTCTGAAACGGATTTTCGATCTTGGCCGATACCGTGAATGACGGGATTCCACATGCCCTCATTAATGGACCAAGACAACGTGACTTTGCGTGGATTGTGTGCGGCAGTAAGTGTCTGAAGTAACCCCAGCGCTGCCAGGAACCCCAACGGGTTGGTGCCGTCGAGGCCGGGGAGTAGCAGGCCGCCATCTGTTGGATAATTGCTCATGATGTCGCCTCCGCGAGTTGAGCCGAAGGTAGAGTGGTATCAAAACGCCCTGCGTCTTCGTCCGCACTGGCCTGCTGGTCGGCGAGGCGCAGCACCGCTTCCAGGTACGCCAGTCCCCACCAACCGTAGCAGCGGGTCAGTTCCCAGAATCGCTCGGCGATGCCGGAGTCGATGCGATGCGGCGGACAGGCTTGGCGTTGTTCCGACGTGAGTGTCACACCGTTGACCATCACCTCCGGGTTCTCCGCGTCGATGACTACCGGAGCCAAAGGCCGGGCATAGCCGTGATGCGAAGCGATCAGGTGCAAAATCAGATCGAGGTGTTGGGTAGCTTTGTTCTTCAAGTCACTGTGTTCGACGATCTGTACCGAAAGCATCTCGTGCCGGAAGCCTTCGGGCAGTCCGGCCCGTTCTCGGGCTTGCTGGCGCTGCTCTCGTGTTTGCGGCAGTCCATCCGATTTGGCCAGAAGAGCTGCGTCCCTCCCGATCAGCAGCCAAGCATCGGTTCGATCGGCCCGGCGCAGCATCGCCTGGAAGCGTTCGTCGGCTTTGCCCAGGTCGTGCCAATCGGCCGCCTGGCCGTACGCTTGTTCCAGTTCTTCAAGCGGTAAGGCTCTGACCGTACGCAATGTTTCGTTACGGACATGCTCGGTGTGATCCTTCAAAGAGATCGGCTGTTCCCGCAGTGTTCGCGATCGGTCGTCGTCGGCTTCGGCGATCTCGGGTAGTATCCACCAATGTGATTGTCCTAATCGTTCACGGCTGGTGAGTACTACTCCGCGATTGTCCGGGTAATAGTCGAGCAAGTACCGGGTGGTTCCCAGTTGGCTTTCGGCAATCGGTTTGAGGAGGTTCCGAAGTTCCGCCGTCGTCAATTCTTCTTGGGGATCATTCCATCGCTCGAAGAACTCCGTAATCGCTTTCGAGTCAGGCAAGCGGCTCCGAAGTGAGGGATGCAGCCTCAGTGCGGCGCGATCCCGCGCGGCTTGAAACGCGATCTCGGCCACGTCCACGGTTTCGGGCGTCGCCTCCGGGATGTGGCCTAAGTCATCCCAGCCCATCGCCTGGGCGGGAAGCACGAGTGTGTCGCCGGGGCGAAGATCGTTGGGAGATTGAAGCAGTAGGCTGTCTTTGGCCCCGCGCCACAAGACACCAAACCGGATTGGATCGAGCTTCTTCCGTGGTTTCTTCTCTTCCTTCTGGTCGTCAGTTGTTGCGATGCCCAACACATCGCTTGTTGCTTCTTGCTCATCTTGGGTCAGCCATTTCCGCACCCGCGAAATCGGTACGCTCATGCACTCGGCCGATGTGGGGGGAAGCAGCGCGACCACATCACACCAATTCTCGCGTCGCAGGCGCTCATCCTCGACCAGGTCCGCTCGCCAGCAGACTTGCACGTCCGGCTCTCCCGCCTCCGGCCCGTGGATGAACAACGACACCTCCGGGTCTGGCGTGGGTTGTGGGCTAGTCTGGCACCAGAAATCGACATAGGCGGGCAGCATCACCGGGGCATTTTTCGAGGCGGAGGGGGCCAGGAGGTTTGAAGGAATCCGCCCATTCTCTCCACGTTCTTGAAGGATCGCCGTGAACGCATCAATCCCGAAGTCGATCTCCTCTCGAACGAATTGTGAACGTTCGCAAAGCCAGTTCCACGTGCGGGGCAGTGCGTTGCCATAGATCGGATCGAGCGGCTTGGCATCGTCGAGTTTGCTCTCCTCCTTGATGTCCTTCTCGCCAGCCAGAATCACTGCCCTGGCCTCGATCTTCCGCCCGCCACGGTTGAGCCGGCCGAACCGTTGCCGCAGGGCGTCCAGGGAGGCACATTCGGTCACCAGCGCGTCGAAATCATAATCGGCCCCCACCTCCAAACACTGGGTGGCCACAATGAAGCTGGGCCGGGTTGTAGCAGGTGGTCGATCGGGTCCGACCAGTTCTCGCAGCCGTTCCGCTTGCCGGTCGCGGTCGATCGGCCGCATCGAGCCGATCACCAATTCAATGACAACATCGGGCTTGTCCTTGTGGGCTTCCCGCAGCTTCTCGTAGATCGCTTTGGCCGTGGCCACACGGTTCACGATGATGCCGACCGCGGTCGGCCCGCTGCCGGCCAGTGAGATTGCTTCAGAGACGGCCGTTTCAATGATTGCGGCTCGCTGTTTGTCATTGTCGATGTTAGAATCCGTATCTTCGTTGTTGGTTTCCTGGCTCTTCTTGCCTTTCGGGACATTGACAACCACCAGTTTTGCTTTCTTGGATGCCTTCAATCGGTTGTTCAGACCCTCGTTCATTCGGTCCTTGGCTTCCAGGCGGATCACATCGGCATCGCTGACACCCTCGGGTGGTGTTGCGGTCATGGGAACCACGATCATCGGCTTCATGCCGACGGGTTTCTCCGCCCATTTCTCGGGATCGAGATACCGCTTCACGAAGTCCAGTGTTTGCAGGAATGGCCGGCTGATGTGGGCCTCGTCCAACAGCACCAGGCTGTCATAGGCAATCAACGCGGCCTGGATCGGGGCGGCATTCGTCGAGACGCCGTACCCGCGGAAGAGCAGCCGGGAGCCGAGTTGGTCAATCGTGGTGCAAACGATCGTCGGTTGCGTGGCGGATCGCGCCCAGCGATTGTCGCGGTAGATGCCGCCGCGAAGTTCCAGAACGTCCAACGGCGGGGCACTGTCTCGCTTCAGCGTCGATAACGTTCGCAGGGATGCTGCGACCCGACCGAGGATGCTGTTGGAGCCTTCCGCATCCGCGATCTTGGCGGCGATCTTCACCGCCCTTTGATGGGCCTCATCCACGATGACCCGGCGATTGACACAGAAGAAGATTCGCCGGGGCGCAGTGCGTTTCTCCTTCGGCCGACTCGCTTGGCAGGCAAGCGCGAACACCGCGATATCGAGGCATGAGGTCTTGCCGCTGCCCGTGGGTAGGTCGATGGCTCCGGGCCATGAACCTTCCGTCACTTGCTTCGCCAGGCGGCACTGCCAATTGTAAGGTTCGCGCCCATGCAGTTCGCAGAAGTACGTCGGAAAGTCATTGAGCGTAATCGGGTTCATTGGACGCCCCCTCCCCAAAGCGGCTTGCAAAGCCCATAGCCCAGGAATCGCCCGGCACACAGCAGGACGGGGCCAACGACGGGTTCCGCGAATCGCAGGTAGACATGAAGCTGGGGCCGAGGTCCATTGCCGCCTTTGGTTGGATAAGGCGGGAAGCCGTCACCCAGAGCCGCGTCGCGAGTGGGAATCTCGGGATGGCCTCGCAGTGGCCGCCGTTTCACCGTAGCTCTGGGACTGCCTCGATGCCAGCTGGTCGTGCCGACCGCAACTTCGATTGGTCTGGGTAATCCGAGCCGCTCACAGGACGTGGCGATCATCTCGGCAACCTCATCTTCCCACTCCTGGCGTTCCTTGAACGGATCACGCTTCGGAAAGCGATCGAGCACTACCGGCGTAACCGTGGCCCAGGTCGTCGCCCCACGCGGATGAGCCGTCCAGGTCTCCGGTTGCAGGGCTTGGCGATGTTCCATGTACTCGCGCTTGCGGACCGTCCAGACACCGAGTCGGCCGAGTTTCAACGTGATGTCACGCGGCTCACCGTGATCGTCGACCAAAAACCGACCTAGAACCCGGCCCCGTTCGGGTCGCGGCACACTGCGGGGGAAGACCAGCCCCACACCCAGCAAGTGGCCGTCCGCATGCTCATGCCCGACGAACGGCAAAGGGATGAAGGCCAGATGCTGGTTGCCGTTTCGCAGGGGCTCGCCGTTGGTTTGGTGGCCGCTCACCCAATCGGGAATGTTGGTGCCCATGTGATCCATAATCGCGCGCCGCAGGACGCGGGTCACGTTCAACGTCGAAGCGAGCGGCAACCGTGGACCATCAATCTGCGTCAGGATCAGCAAATCGCTGTCAAAGTTGGTGTGCGGCACTGGGGGTGGGGGTTCGATCTCCTTGCGACGGTAGCCGGTCCAAAGGCCGAGCTTAGGTCGGATCGGATCGCGCGAATCAATCTTGTCCAATTCTTGCTGAAGCGACTCCATCTGTGATTCGATCTCTGCTTTTCGTTCTTTTGCTCCTTTGCCTGTTGGCTTCTCTGCCTTCAATGCGGCGATGCGATCGGAAAGAGCCTGATGCTGTTCACGTCCCCGGCGGTTGAACTGGCGATCCAGAAGGTCGAGAGTTCCTTCCGAGAAGCGGCGGGTGTGCAAATCAACGAGGTTCTCATCGGGTACCCAGGATTCCGTCGGTTGGGGTGAAGGCACCTCCTCGGCCACCCACATGCGCACCAGCGACGAGGAATGACCGATCCGGGTCACTTTGCCGCACAACTGATCGAGCGCGGAACGATGAAGTTCGACCCCGGTGGTGTCGGCGTGGGGCCAGTGAAGAAAGCACGGAGCATCGCCAACCCAGACCGAGGGAAAGGTGCGTGGCTGCTTCGATCGAGTAATCGGTGCCGATTGCAGCAGTGCCGAGGAAGGCCCAGCCGAATCATTGACTGGGACAAAGACATTGATGACCGTTCGCTGAAATACAGAGTCACGTCTTGGGACCATCATTTCCGGGTCGCCGAGTTTCTCCAGCCAACGCAAGGCCTGGCCTTCGGCTTTGTCCTCGCCGGTCTCGAAGTAGGCCGCTGCGAGTGCCATGAACACGCGGCCGGGGTGCGGCGGCCACTCGGCTCGCTGGCGACTGGCCGGGTCTGTGGCGACACAGCAACCCGTCAGGTATTCCCAACCGATCGTCAAACCCGGCATCACTCGCCTCCTTCGCCTTGCTGCTGGGCCAATTGCTGGCTCTTGACGACGAGTTTGACCAGGTCGTCCGAAGGCACGAGGTGGAGGGGTTGCTCCCGCCAAGGCAGACCGATCTTCTTGGCGGCTTCGATCGCGTCCTTGAGTAGCTTGATGGCTTGATCCGCCTCAAGCGTTATGCCCTCCTCCTTCTTGCCTGGTTTGCCGAGCAGTTCCCATTGCAGCGTCTCGGTGGGCCAGAGCAGGCAGCGGGAACGCAGATCGAGCCCTGCTTCCGCCGCGAGCGCAGCAGAACAAAGGCCCAACGCCGCCAGAACCGTGCGGGCAGCGACGTTGATGTCCTCTTGGGTCTTGCCTTCGGGAATCGTGTCGATGGGGAACTTCAGCCGACGCAGTGCTGGGAAAGAGAGAACAATCGTCTGTTCAGCGTGGTCAATGGTAACGCCGCCGGCGAGAAACTCCCCGTCTCGGTCCCTTTCCGAGATAGATGGAGTGACATTCCCATGATTTGCTTCCGAGGGTTTTCCATCCTTTCCTTGCTTGACGGGTTGACCTTTTTCTTTGCGAGCTTGTTCCGGATCAAGCGTCCATCCGCCGTCTTCGGTTTGGTAAATCGGCCCAGCATCTTTCTGAATCGCCAGCGGATCAATACGGCTACTGGTCTTGCAGCCCCGGACCGCATTGATCCCCACGATCTCGCTGACCATCGCCCGCTCGAACTTCGCACCGAGGCCACGCTTCGGCCCCGTGGAGTCCCACATCCCGAGTAGCAGGGCAGTCGGGCACAGCTCGAACAATGCCGTCGCATTCTGAGCGCTCACCCGCCGAAGCCATTGGCCGTAGCTGGATTCGTCGCGTTCATTCCTTGCCCGGAACGGTTTGTTGTCCTCCGCAACGATGCTGTCCCGCAGGATGGCATCGACGATGCGATGGGGTGCTTGCAGGGAGGTGACCTTCCCGATCGGTTCTAGCAGCCGAAGAGCTTCATCCTTGTCCGCGCCGGGATAGAAGAATGTGAAATCGACCTCAACGACCGGAATCTGAATTTTCCCCTCGTCGATCGCCTGCTGGAGGGCTTCTTCCAGGCGGTTGGCCTGGGACTGCACAGAGTCGAGCAGCACGCAATCGACCGGCTCCGGATAGCCCGGCAAGCGACGCTTTTCCGTCGCATAGACGGCTCCCGCATAGGTGGGCGGGAAGACTTTCGTTCCTTCCCCTCCGGCGGGTTGCAGCGTCACCCGCGAACGCGCGGCCGCACCATTGCGGACGAGATCCTGAAGTTTGGTAAGGTCCAGTTTTGCCATGTCGCATGTACCTCACTGCCGCAATTCGCACATATACAAACTAATACTAATGTACCAAATCTCTCTCCTGCTGCAATGTCGGTAGTTCTTTTTCCGGATTTCTCCTCAAAGCTAGAAAGGCTAAGTTCTCAGGCTTTATTGCGATTCGCCCAGTAATCGCTTGGAACTCATCGGGAACCGAGGTACTGACTGTCGTGTCGCGGGACGAATGATGACCGCGGGAGAAGCCGAAGCGGCCACACGGGGTCGCAGCGGATGGTGACCGCTGTCTCACGATGGCTACCACCCCCGGAGAGGAACGATGCCCATAATCAACGAGTTCAAGCCGTAGCTGAATGAGCAGTGTTGCATCCCACATGGCCGATGCCGTTGTCGATGCCGGGTCGTGATGAGGAATCGAAGCGCCCGAGGGACGGTCGAGAATCGCGTGGTTCGCTGAGGGTGTCCCGAGCCATTGCGAAATGGGGGTCACCAATTCGCGGAAGGCCAATTGCGGCAGATGAATCGTCTGCCAACGTTCGGAGCGGACCCGCATGGCCTGTCGATAGTCTGCCGCTAAAATGCCGCGAAACAGATACACCCGCTCACGATACGGCCAGACATCCGGGGTCGCTTCCGGCAAACAGTAGCCGGACTGAATCCAGTAGGCAAACACCAGCAGCCCGTGATATCCCTCGCCGAAATAGGCTTCCCAACAGTGCAGTCCTTCGAGATCGTCGGCATGAATCCAATTTTCCCAGACACGACGGGGGCGATGGCTCGATCCTCCGGGGAAACGCCGACCTTTGACATCGATCAGCCAATGGGTGCCATCTCGACCACGCACCAGGAAATCGACACTTTTCACCTGGCGCTCTTCCAGCCACGACCGCCGCGACTCGTCGATCCCCAACACCGTCAACCGCTGGGCACGAAGATAAGCATCGAACGCCGCCTCGTAGTGATTCGATCGGTCCATGCGTCGGCTCCGCGATCCTCCGATCCGAGTAGTTTTTATTGTAAGCACCTGCATCGCCCACCGCTACTACCTTGACCTATTCTTGGGAGGCGTATTTTCCCACCAGTCGCGGTTCCGACCATCGATATGGATTCGTGCGAAGTCGCGTCGCTTCTGCGAGGGTGGTTTCTACAATGTCGCCAATTCGTGGGGAATGTGGTTCTCCGAGGCTTTCGGAATTTTTAGGCGAACGATCATGCACGCACGACAAGTCGTCCTTACTGGTCCTTATGAAGTCGAGATCCGCGATGTCGAACTTCCCGCCCCGGCGGCGCATCAGATTTTGGTGGAAACGGAAGCCAGCGCCATCAGTGCCGGCACTGAGTTGGCGGTCTACACCGGAACGCATCAGTGGTTGCACGATCCGAAGATGGTCGATTGGAAGTTTCCCTTCCGCCCGGGTTACAGTGCGGCTGGACGGGTGATTGCGGTCGGAGCAGAAATTACCGACGTGCAAGTCGGCGATCGGCTCAGTTATCCGGGCAATCACGCCTCGCACGAACTGCTGTCGCTGGGACACGAACGCGGTCGTTGGTGGAAACTGCCGGAGACGCTTTCGTTCGACAAGGCCGCCCTGGCCTGCATCGCACGCTATGGATTGGGGGCGTCGATCCGTGCGGGCATTACGCTGGGCCGATCCGCGGCTGTGCTCGGCTTGGGGATCATCGGGCAATTTGCTTTGCGTTGTTTGTTGGCCGCGGGGGCTTATCCGGTGATTGGCATCGATAGCGTGCCGATGCGTCGCGAAGCGGCCCTGGCCGCGGGGGCGGCTCACGTCATCGATCCGAACGCCGGCGACGTCCGCGACCAACTGTCGGCCTACCTCGGCACTCGCGGGGCCGAGATCGTGGCTGATGCTACGGGCATTCCCGACGCCGTTGCTTTGGCCATGGCGTTGGCTTGCGATGCCGGGCAAGTGATCGTCGTCGGCAGTCCACGCGGCAAGGCCAAGGAAGTCAATTTCTACGATGACCTGCATCGCCGCTACATCGAAGTCAGCGGGGCGCATGGCAACATGCTCTTCGAACCGGCCCATACCCGACTCGCGGGGGCTTGGGACATCCACAAAGCGCAAAAATGGCTACTTGCCGCCTTGGCTTCGGGTCGGCTCAATCTCGATCGCCTGGTGACCCATACCATCGCCCCGCAGGGAGTTGCCGAAGCCTACGAGGGACTGTTGAAACGCAAGGAAGAATACCTCGGCGTGGTCGTCCGCTGGAAGTAACTTCACGTTCCCCTAGCCGGCATCATGCATGACTGTTGTTGATACCCCGTCAAGGCGAGCCGGAAGACGTGAGTCGCCAGAGGTTTTGACATGACTGTTGTTGATACCCCATCAAGGCGAGCCGGAAGACGTGAGTCGCCGGAGGTTTTGACATACCATACCCGACGACGCGCGTCGTCGGCTCCTTGCGACTCGCGTCGTCGGCTCCTTGTGTCTCGAAATACAACGGATCGAACCAATTTGCTCGTGACTTTCTGGAGCGTTTCTTTCACAATAGCGGCATCGTGCCCACTTGTGAGAGTCCTTTTTCCAGGTCCCGCCGAACGGAGAATTCCTGATGTCACCGGAAACCTCATCCGCCACCTCACGCCGCGATTTCCTGACGACTTCCGCCGCTGTCACCGCTGGGGCTGTGACTCTGAACCTAGGTAGCGCCGTCTACGCGGCCGGCAATGAACTGTTGAAAGTCGGTCTGATCGGCTGCGGCGGACGTGGCACTGGAGCGGCCATCAATGCGTTGAACGCGGATTCGCAGGTGCAATTGTACGCGATGGCCGACACCTTTGCCGATCGACTCGACTCCAGCTTGGCCACCATTCGCCGGGAGATGAAGCATCATCCCGAGAAGGTCGCCGTCGCGCCGGAACGCTGTTTCACCGGATTTGACGGATACAAGAAGGTCATCGAATGCTGCGACGTGGTGCTGCTGTGCACGCCACCGGGTTTTCGTCCGTTGCATCTGCGAGCTGCGGTCGAAGCGAAGAAGCACGTGTTCTGCGAAAAACCGGTCGCCGTCGATCCGACGGGAGTTCGCTCGGTGATCGAATCGGCCGAGATAGCCAAGAAGAACAACACCAGCTTATTATGTGGTTTCTGCTACCGCTACGAATTTGCCAAGCGGGAGACAGTCAGACGCATTCACGATGGCCAGATCGGCGACGTGATGATTTTGCACGTCAGCTACAACACTGGCGGCATCTGGCATCGTGGTTTCAATGACAAATGGAGCGACATGGAATACCAGTTGCGCAACTGGTACTACTTCACCTGGCTGTCGGGTGATCACATCGTCGAACAGCATTGCCACAACATCGACAAAGCCTGCTGGGTGTTGAAGGAAGAATACCCCATCGCGGCCAGCGCGGTCGGGGGACGCCAAGTCCGCACCGATAGCAAGAAATACGGCAACATTTACGATCATTTCGCCGTGGTGTTCGAGTATGAGAACGGCAAGAAGGTGTTCTCGAATTGCCGACAAATCCCCGGGGCGGCCAATGAAGTATCCGACTATGTTTACGGCACCAAGGGGCGGGCGATTCTGATGGGGGCCAAGTCCGAAGACAGCCATCAGATTCTTAGCGACAAGGTCTGGAAGTTCAGCGGTAAAAACAGCGACATGTATGACCAAGAACACATCGAACTGTTCGCAGCAATTCGTGCCGGTAAGCCGATTAACGACGGGGTGCAGTCGGCTTACAGCACCTTGATGGCGATCATGGGCCGCGAAGCCGCCTACACCGGCCGACGTTTGACCTGGAAACAGATGCTGGCCTCCAAACAAGACCTGATGCCCAAGACGTTGGAATGGGGACCGATGCCGGTAGCTCCGGTGCCCATGCCCGGCATCACCAAGTTTGTCTGAGCGTGGTCGAGATCGTGGGGATAATCGCTCTTGCGGTTAGAAAAGGGATAATCGCCTCCCCCAGAGCGGCAGGTGTCCGTCCGCCGTGGTGGGGTTGCCTGGTCAATCTCTCCGTCGACGGAGGTGGACGGCTCGCCCATTGACGAAACTCTGCCGAATCTGGAAAAATCCTTCGATTCTTGCTCTTGCTTGCGGCCAAGGTTCCAGCCACAATAGTGACATCTCCCACGATTCGATCTTGGCACTCCTCAGACCCCGATCGATTCGCGGCGGATCGATCTTCGTTGACCGGTTCGCCACCGGAGAGGATCGAACCTAGCCGCTGTCTCCGTTCGCTCCGCGAGCGTTTAGGTGCCGGTCCCCCGATTTGGGACGGTGCCGCCGTTGGGCTGGCCCCCAAAGTTTTGCTTGTTTGCCGTGCCATGGCTACCCCTCGATGGGGGCCGTTACTCCTGGAGAGTGTCCGCAATGAAGAACCCGGCCGAAATTCTTCGACTCGTCACCCAAATGCACGCGGAGAAGAAAATCCCGAAGGAAGTGATCTTTCAGGGCATCGAGGCCGCGATTCAATTGGCCGCGGAACGCTCCACCGGCAGCGAAGGCCAAATCAAAGTCGAGATCGACCGCGTCACCGGCGAACTGCACATCCGCAAGCAAGCCCTCGATGCCAACGGCAATCCGTCGCAAGAACAACCAGTCGAACTCGACCCAGAAGAGTTGGGCCGCATCGCGGCTTACTCGGCCAAGCAGATCGTCATTCAAAAGATCCGCGAAGCCGAGGCGGACACGTTGTACAAGGAATATCACAAGCAACTGGGAGAATTGGTAACTGGAACCGTAAAACGCATCGACGCCGGGACAGCTGTTGTTTCCTTGGATAGCAAAGCCGAGGCCATCTTGCCACGCTCCGAACAGATTCCCGGCGAAACCCATCACGTCAATCAACGGATCAAAGCGGTGATCCATGAGGTGAAAAAAACCGGTCACCGGGTCAAGATCGTCTTATCGCGTGCTCATCCCGACTTTGTGCGTGCCTTGTTCGAGAAAGAAATTCCCGAAATCGAAGATCGCACCATCGAAATCAAAGCGGTGGCCCGCGAGGCCGGCTATCGCTCGAAGGTGGCCGTCAGCAGCATCGATATGAAAGTCGATTGCGTCGGTGCCTGCGTCGGCGTGCGGGGAAGTCGGATCAAAAACATCATCGATGAACTGAATAACGAACGCATCGACATCGTCCGGTGGAATGATTCGCTGCAAGTGCTCATTCCCAATGCCCTGTCGCCGGCCGAGATCAGCGAGGTGTTCTTGTATCCCCGTTTGAGACGGGCCATCGTGTTGGTGACCGAAGATCAACTCTCGTTGGCCATCGGCAAACGCGGACAAAATGTCCGCCTCGCCAGTAAACTCGTCGTTTGGGACATCGAAATCATGACCCATGACGAACTGTCCGCCGACCTAGCCCGGGCCGAACGCTGGTTCCGCCGTTTACCGCATGTCACGGAAACGATGATTGAGAGTTTTATCGAGGAAGGTTTTCTTTCCTACAACGACCTAACTTTTCAAGAGCCGGAACGCTTGGCCGAAATCACTGGCTTGACGCCGGAAGAAGCAGATGACATTATAGCCTTTGCTGAAGAACACGCCGACGAGATGGAGAAAAGTCGTAACGACGAGGCGGAACAAGAGTTGCTCCCCGGCGATTCCTCGGCAAATATCGCGGAATCGGTGGAGGAAGTGGCTTTTGAAACGGGGGAACCGAAGAAAGAAACCGAAACGGAACCTCCCAACGGTTTGGAAAGCATTTTACGGCCGGTCGAGGAAGCAGCCGCGGTGGCGACGGCTCCTGAACCTCCGCCGGAAGAAGTGGTGGCAACTACGGTCCCCGACGAAAAAACTCCTGAAGGTCCCGTGATGTCTCCCCACGAGGCTTCGTAACGAGACGACACGCGGCTTCGAGCCGACTGGGAGAAAACGAGAACAATCATCGAAGCCCAGGTAGATTTCCACCCCCCAGATTTGCTAAACCGCAGCGAGCGATCGTGTATCTCTGGGGGATGTAACAGAGAACTATCGAGAATTCGGGAATCTCTTTCCCAAATCGTGAAGACCAGTTAGAATACTTGCAATGCCCCGATTCTAGAGTGAAAGTCATCCGATCGATCGGGTGTTCGTAAGGGAGTTTCGCTTGCAGCCGAGCAAGGATCGTATTCGCGTCTATGAACTAGCGAAAACGTTGGAGGTCGAAAGCAAAGTGCTTGTCGATCTGTGCCAGACGTTGGGCTACCCTGTGAAAAATCAGTTGAGTAGCTTAGACCCCGATCAATGTGAAGCGCTCAAACAACATCTGGCTAAAGGCGTGAAGGCTCCTGCTGCGACGGATTCGGCTCGCTTGCCTTTGCCCAGCACCAAGCCCCCGGCCACGTTGGATACGCGGGTTCGCGAAATCAAGGCTCCCCCGCGCAAAGAACCGTTGTCTCCCCCTGGGGCCAAACAATCTGCTCCAGTCCCCCCGGTTCCCCCGGCTTCTAAGTCGGAGGCTCCTAGCGTTCCCACGGTGCCTCCCACGCCCGCGAAGACAGTAGCGCCGACAGCCCCCACTACGGCTTCTCCCACCCCCGCCCCCCCGGCGGTTACGGCATCGGTGAAACCGACGACCCCTAAATCGCCGAAGCCGACTGCGGAGGGCTCGGCAGCTCCTAAGCCACCTTCGGCTGTCGCCGCGACGACGTCTGCGACACCTGCGACGCCTACTGTCGCTGTGCCGCCTCCCGCGACGGAAAGCACGCCCAGCGCTGTCGCGACCGTCACGAAACCTGTGGAATCTGTTGCTCCGACGCCCCCTGGTTCGGAACCTCTCCCCGTCGCGCCGGCTTCCGTGGCCAAGGCCGACGTCGAGGCTCCGGTTTCTCCCAAGGAACCTTTGGTGAGTTCAGCTGCTACTTTGCCCGCGCCTACGACCACGAAACCGAGCAGCAAAACGCCGGCTTCGGTTTCCTCGGTAACCGCCCCCGTTTCCGCGAGCGAATCTTCCGCGGCTCCGAAACCTGCCACAACCTCGGTGGCCCCTCCGCCCCCCGAGCCGACGCCCGTGGCATTGCCGCCTGTATCACCAACTCCCTCGACTGCGTCAACCTCACCGGCCGCAGTGGCAACGCCCTCGGCGACCGCTACAGCCGCGACCCCCCAACCACCCGCGCCGACAACCGCTGCCTCCGCGACCGCCCCATCCCCTACGCCGACAACCGCCGAAACCGCGACCTCCAAACCATCGACGCCGGCAACCACGGAAACACCGACACCAAAGCCCTCTACCTCTACGCCGGCAGCCGCTGCTGGCGTGCCACCAACTGTGGCGCCCCCTGTTACGCCGAAACCATTGCCAGATTTAGGGATGCGTCCGTTGCGCTCATTAGACCCACGCCCCATTCGCAACCTGAGTACGCCTGCGAATCGGCCGGCCGTGACTCCTCCGCCTCCGGTAGCACCAACCGACAAAGTGCGTCCGGGAACGCCGTCTCCCACTACGTCCGCAACGACCGCACCGACACCGACCCCAGCAACGCCCACGCCCCCGAAACCTGGAGGAGGGGCACCTCTGCGGCCGACGACCGGTCCGGCCGTAGGTTCTGTGGGAACCCCAACGCCTGCTCGCCCGGGACAAGGCACGCCTGCAGTCGGCGGCAGCACGCCACCGCGTCCGTCGGGAACCGTAGCAGGAACTGTGCCGGGGGGAGGTAGTGTCTCTGATCCTCGTCGGCCATTCCGTGATCGCGATCGTCCTGGTCGCCCCGTTCCGGGCAGTCCTGCGGCAACTATGGGATCTCCTACCACGGCCGGGCCCTCTCGGGGTGCGCCGACTCCTCCTGGCACGGGTCGGCCTGCTCCAACGAGCGGCACGCCGCCACGCCCTGCCGATAAAAAGCCGGAATCGAGCGCTCCCAAAGTGGTAACGCGGGTTTCGATCGAAGATTTGCAGCGCCTACAACAGTCAGGCAGCCCGTTGACCGTGGAAAGCCTGCTGAAAAAACAGCAACAACGGCAACAACATGTCACCCCGACGCCGCAAGTTCCTGCCAGTAGCCGCTCTGCTCCGGTCCTCGACGATCTGGATGACGAAGAGCGGATGAAACGTCCCGGCAAAGTCGCCGGCCGCGATGCCCGTCATGCCGGTCGGGTGAATCGTCAAGAAAAACGCAAAAGCAAAGACACCGTCGTGGTGCAAGATGGCCACGTCGTGGTCGTCGAAGACGAAACCACCGCACGCTACCGCAGCAAACGTAAACAGGAAAAAGTCAAAAAGCCGATCACCATTCCACGCAAAAGCGGCAAAGTGCCGATTTACTTTCCAATCACGGTACGAACCCTTTCGGAAGCGATCGGCATGAAGGTGCCCGAACTGCTGCTGCGGTTGCGGAAACTGGGCATCGAAAACTTGACCATCAACTCGGGCTTGGATGTCGATGTCGCGGAACTGATCGCCGCGGATGCCG
The DNA here is from genome assembly GCA_937949245.1 of uncultured Gemmataceae bacterium. Taxonomy (GTDB): domain Bacteria; phylum Planctomycetota; class Planctomycetia; order Gemmatales; family Gemmataceae; genus CALEEC01. The sequence continues at coordinate 15,788 of CALEEC010000321.1, forward strand.
AATGCGAATTAGACATCTGTCAACCCGAAGATGTCGAAAAGATGCTGCTGGAAGACCACAAACAGCAAACGGAAGATCCCAGTCGCCTAGAACCGCGTGCCCCGATCGTCACGATCATGGGCCACGTCGATCATGGCAAAACGTCGTTGCTGGACCGCATCCGGCGCAGCAACATCACCGCGACCGAAGCAGGGGGCATCACCCAAGTGATTCGTGCTTGGTCGGTGATGCATGACGACAAGAAAATCACCTTCTTGGACACCCCCGGCCACGAAGCATTTACCAAAATGCGTGCCCGTGGTGCCCAGGTGACCGATATCGCCGTCATTGTGGTTGCTGCGGATGACGGCGTCATGCCGCAAACTGAGGAAGCCATCAATCACGCCAAAGCAGCTGGTGTGGCGATGGTCGTGGCGATCAACAAAATCGACATGCCTAATGCCAACATCAAGAAGACCGAACAACAACTGTACGGCTTGGGCATCCTCCCCGACAACATGGGGGGAGACACCCCCTTCGTGCATACCAGTGCCGTCACGGGGCAAGGAATCGACGAGTTGTTGGAGCAAATCCTGCTCGTCGCGGAGTTGAAAGAACTCAAGGCCAATCCCCATAAACCGGCGCAAGGGGTGTGCTTGGAAGCTTATCTCAGCGGCGATGAAGGGGTCTTCGCCACGCTGTTGGTGCAATCGGGGACGTTGCATCGCGGCGATATTGTGCTGTGCGGCACGACTTACGGTCGGGTCCGGGCGATGTACAACGATCTGGGGCAACCGATCAAAGAAGCCGGTCCCAGTACCCCGGTACGCATCACCGGCTTGGAAGCGGTGCCGGAAGCAGACGACCCCTTCCAAGTGGTCGCCGAACTGTCGAAAGCCCGCGAAATTGCCGAGAAACGGGCCGAAAAACTGGCAACGGCCAAGGTCATCAAACGCGAACCGATGAAACTCGGTGCTATCGGCGAAAAGAAGATGGCCGAGTTGAAGGTGATCGTGAAAGCCGACTTCCGCGGTTCGATCGAAGCCATCCGCAAAGAGTTGGAAAAACTAACGCACGACGAAGTCCGCGTGCGGATCTTGCACGATGGCATCGGCAGTATCACCGAATCGGACGTGCAACTCGCGTTGACCTCGCCGGAAGACACCATCGTCGTCGGCTTCAACGTGGTGGCCGATCCCAACGCCCAACAGTTGGCCGAGGAACGCGGCATCACCATCCGCGAATACAACATCATCTACAACCTGACCGACGACATCAAGGCGGCCCTCGAAGGCAAACTCAAGCCGCGTGAGGAGGTGGTGCATCTGGGCCGAGCCGTGGTCCGCGAGACGTTCAAGATCAGCAAAGTGGGCATCATCGCCGGTTGCTATGTCACCCAAGGGGTCATCGAACGCTCGGCCAAAGTCCGTGTCATCCGCGAAGGGGTCGTGGTCTATCCCCCGCCCGATCGGGTCGCTACTTTGGAATCGCTCAAACGCTACAAGGACGACGTGCGGGAAGTGCGAGAAGGCTTCGACTGCGGTATGAAGATCGCCAATTACGATGATGTGAAAGTCGGTGATGTCATCGAGGCGTATCGCATCGAACAAGTGGTACGCAAACTCTGATACGCCCCGCCTACGCCTCGGCGGCCCGCAGAACGCCGAACAGACGTTCTCTAGGCCGCCCGGGACTGTGTCGTGGGCGATACCTCAGGGAAGGGATTCCTCTGCGGACGAATGAATTGAGATGGGCTTCCCTCCCATTCTCTTCCGATGGTAGTTCGTGCCTCGGAAAGTGAGTTGCGCCATGTCGTTGTATTTTCCGACAGACGCGGAATGTGGCCATCATCACATTTTCGGCTCGGTAGCGATTCGCACTTACGCCGGCGAAAAGATTCAATTGTCGGTCGTCGATATTCCTGCCGATAGTTGCGTCGAGTGGCACGCGCACCCCAACGAGCAAATGGGGATGATCGTATCCGGTCAGCTTCGCTTCGAGATCGGCGATGAAGTGAAAGTGTTGGGGCCGGGAGAGTTGTATTTCATCCCGGGAGGTGTACGGCATCGTGCCAAACCGGTGGATGGCCCCGTGCGGGCACTGGATGTGTTTTATCCCATCCGTGATGAATATCGCTGAAGCCGACACCTCGCCCGCCCGGCCGTCCCGTCCGCTAGTCTGCTTGCGGAGCGGATTATTTCGCTGCGATGCATTTCTCAAAGAAGCGGAACACCTCGGGAATCGCTTCGCGGACGATCAGCATGTGTTCGATGCTGGGATACTCTTTGAACTCGACGGGGTTCGCTCCGGCTTCGCGTAGCGCTTGGACAAGAGCTTTCGCACCGCGTAGAGCAAAATCTTGCGTGCCGACTCCCACGAAAAACGGCCGACCTTTCACCGCCGCCTTGTCGCGGATCGTCCCCCCTCCTCCCAAGGCTGCGACAGCCCGAAAAGTCTTGGGGAAACGCTGCGCCAACGCGATCGACTGGGCCGCTCCCATCGAATGGCCGACGACCAAGACCCGCTCGCGGTCGATCGGATAACGCTTCGCCAATTCGTCGATGATTGCGGGAACATTCGCCCCCCCGAACAAAGCCGCCCGCGGAGCGACCATCAACCAGCCACGTTCGACGCACATTTTCTTGGTGATACCATCGCCATACCCTTCAAAAAACAGGTTCTCACTTCCGCCCGCCCCGTGCAACGCGACGACCAAAGGCGTTGGAGTCATCGGATCGAGTTTGTCGGGAACGTAAAGCCGGACGATCGACGGAGCTGCTCCAGTGGGAAGCGTCATCCAGAAATCCCCCGGATTTTTGGCCGTGAAGACCGGTACTGCTGGCTGGACGCACGCCTCGGCTTCCCGCAACAGCCAAGCTGCCGGTAAGTTCGTCTCGAAGGTCGACTCTTCCTCCAACTGCGTTAGCCAGGTAACGTGCGTTCGCAAGGTGGCTTGTTCGATCGTCGTGGCCGGCGTCGGCAATTGCTGGACAGCTTCGCGTAATGCGTTCAGACGCTTCGCCAGATTCGGGACGAGCGAAATCGTCATCGTATTGCCGGCCACTGCTTTGCCTTCGAGCAGCACTTCATAGCGGAGCGGCAGGTCGGCTCCGGTGTCGATGGTGTTGCCTTCCAGGGGCACCTCGATCGTTTGCGGAAGTTGCCCCAACGCGACCTCTACGGGATTCGCTTGGCCGACACGGGCGCGAAGTTTCGCTCCGGCAGGAGCTTCACCGGTCAGCGGATAGAAAGGGCGAACCTCGACGCGGAGCGTCTTGGCGGAGGCGTCGAGCAAGCGCGTTCGCGGTCGCAAATATAGCGACTCGGCCCAAAGGACCGCGAAGGGCGGTTGCTCTGCAGACCGTAAGGCAAAGCGGGCATTGTCCAACGCTTGGCCGGCTTTCCCCAACTGGAGCGAGAAAAACATCTGCGTCGCGCTGAGCAGCGGCGTGATGGCCCGTTGCCGCGCAAGGGCATCGGGTTGTTGATCCCAGGCACGTTCAAACAAACGCAGGCGTTGCCCTAACTCGAAGCGTTCCGGCTGCGCCTCGCCCCGGGGCAACAAGCCCCCGAGCCACACCACAGCCAACCAAATCCAACGGGAATGCATGAGAGATTCCTTTCAAGGATGCGGAAATTTCGCGAGTCGCGAGAGCGGCATGCCGCCCGGGCGGTTCGCGCTCAAGTGGCGCAGAGATTAGTCACCGAGCCGATCGCTGGTGCGTCGGGAATTGAGGCTAGTTTACAAACTGGCACGCCCCGAAACAGGGGGGCACGACGAAGGGGAGCGGAGCGGTCGTCTCCCGTGCCTTCACCGTGCCCAGGCAAGCGAACGCAGGCCGAACGAGAGCGATCGAGACTTGCCGGTATTGACAAAATCGGAAAGCCAAATGTCGATCAATCCGCTGCCAATCTATCTACCAAGCGATCAAGCAATCGTCTGGCGAATCATCTGGAGCAATTGCGTCGGCGAATACGGCTTAGCGAGAACGTACAGCACGTTCGCAGCACGGGGGATCGAATCTTCGATTTGCGTTCCCCAACCATGCGTCACAATGATCGGAACGCGGGGGCATTGCTGGCACAGTCTTTTTAACCACGACACATCGGCCGGATAAGCCAGATCCACAATCATGACTTGGACTTGCGAAAAGTAGAATTGGCACAACTGTTGTTCGTTTGCTAACGTAGCTATGGTGGCTACAGCATGCACCTCGTATCCTGCCTGCTCCAAAATACGTTGTGTGACTTCTCGAACGAGGGGTTCTTCTTCAATCAGTTGAATAAACGCCATAGCTTCCGTTCTGAGGCAAGCTGCTAAGAAGGTAGTGTAGCCATCCCCCGCAGCATGTCAGGAGGAGGCTCGCTCGATCCTGTACGACTCGTGGGCTTGCTTCGCAGGGATCAGTTGATATTTAGTTAACAAAGCAAATTCCTTGCCAATCGCGTTGGCACGGTCGATTTGGACCGCATCGCGATGCACGTGCAGCAGATAGCGGAGTTGCAGGGGCTTGGTTTTTTCTACCGTGATGCCTTCCCGCAGACAGACCCCCGCTCCCATCCAACCATCGGAACGGACGTGCCAGGAGACCGGATGTCCCGGATTGCTGGGGTGATCGAAGTAAGTGATCCCTTCGATCTGGCCACCGGGAACCGGTCCACTGTAATCGACCCATGGGAAAGGCTTTGCGAATATTTTCGCCTCCCCGACGCTGCCGTCGGCCGCAGTGATGCTCCCCCCGCCGAAGTTTGCCGAGAGATTCTTGGCCACCCGCACCGCGAGGAAGCCGAAATTGGTTTTCTGCAATTCGATCGAAGCGGCCCGCGGTTGAAAGGTCATTTGGAACTCGATCCAAAGTTCTTCATGGTCGAGCGGTCGCACGGCGACGATCAATTGCTGTTCCATCAATTCTTGGGGATCGTGGCCATCAAACCAGCCGAGGCGGACGGCGAACCGAGCCTCGGTATCGCCATCTTGGTAGGCCAACCACTGCTTTTGTCGAATCCGGGCCGGGCCGGCGTCGCTCCAAAAGTTGACCCCGGAAACTTTTGCGTGGGCGAACCAGATCGAGCGATGGTGATCGTGATCGGGTGCCCCCGGATGCCCCATCCGCGTCAACGGGCTTCCCGAAGGACCAATCAGCGGATAAAAGAATGGCCGGGGAGCATACGTCCCGTGATGCCAACGGAGTCGTTCTCGACCAGCAATCTGAAACGCAACCTGATCTTCTGGCAACGGCACGACCAAACACCGAGGAATCCCAGGCGGCATGAGCAATCCCCCCTTCTCACTTACCCTATTATGTATGCCCGGTCTGGAAGCATGCCAATTCTGGACGCTAGCCAATCTCGGATCAT
>CALEEC010000322.1 GCA_937949245.1 uncultured Gemmataceae bacterium
TACACCGGCGTGAATGCCCCCGCGATCACCGAGAGTCCCGAACCCGCCTGCCGGGTGTACTCCGTCCACTGCTCCGCTTGCGCCAACGCTCGCATCGACTGGACTTTGCCAATGCCAAAGTCGGTGATCTTGATCCGGCCACGCTGATCCACCAAGATGTTGGCCGGTTTCAAGTCGCGGTGGATGATCCGCACGCGTCGACCATCGTTTTGCTCGAAACCAGCATGACAGATCGCCAATGTTTCCGCCAACACCCGCAGTACCTCGACGGTGCGTTGCAGTCGCTGGTCGATGGTGTTAGGCCAACTCTGGTACCAGTCTCCCAACTCCTGACCCGGCACAAAGTCGTAACGTAGCCACGGCAGTTCGGCGTGCAAATCGACATCTAGCAAACGCACCACATGGGGATGATCGGTCAGATGCTGTTGCACCACCTCGATGACCCGAAGTTCGTGGGCCGACAGTTCCTGACGTGCCTCGGCGTCCAGGCAGAACTTGAAGGCGGTGAACTGCCCTGGACTTTGCCGATGCTGGGCTTTCCAGACTCCGCCGAAGCCACCGACGCCGAGGCGTTCGACCAGTTTCCATTGGGCCGCCCCGGGAGGACTGTCGCCCGGACGGATCTGCGGCAGACGCGGCGGTAGAAACAGCAGCAAGTCGTTGCTGGTGCGGATCTTCCAATCCGCGGGAGCAGTGCGGCCGGAAGGATCTTCCACTCGTCGAAAGGTCGCTCGCGCTTGAGCGGGCATCTAGGTGAGAAAGTCCAACAGGATCTCGCGTTGTCTAGCCGAGGCATCCGGGACAGCTTGGTCGATGGCTTGCTTGGCAGGTTGCTCCAAAGCCGCAGGTTCGGCGGCAATAATTTCACGGATGGCATCACTTGCCACCTTGCCGGTGTTATCGCCGTGACGACCTCGAAGACGATCCCAGAGCTTTTGGGACATTTCGACGACCTCAAAGGTGTCTTTGAGGGCAGCGACAGTGCCAATTGCCGCGGAGAAAAATTCCACAATCATGGTAGTAGCGCCGCAGGGTGTTGGAACGTAGTAGCATTGGTGCAATTGTAAGGAGAAATGCCCCGATTGCAATGCACGACTTTACCTCCGGTGACTGACGTCGCCGGCTCGCCTTTACCTAGCCGGCTCGCCTTTACCTCCGGCAACTGACGTCGCCGGCTCGCCTTTACCTCCGGCGACTGACGTCGCCGGCTCGCCTGGTCGGGACGCAAGGAGCCGACGACGCTAGTCGTCGGGTGAAATGCCAAGTAAAATCGGAGCGACGATTTTCTATTTGTCTCCATCACTATCTAGGAAGCGATGGTGGGGACAGCAACGTCATTTTTTCTTCACGCACATGTTGATGGCATTTGACGCAAGTCAAGGTCAGATCGACATACGCCAGGGCGGCCCCATCGACGTTCTTGGCTTTGGCATGACGAATCAGTTGCTCGGCGGTTCGGCGAAAATCTTGTGAGTAGATCTCGTAACGCGGCGTTTTGAGTACCTTCCAACCGGCTTCCTGACTGGCTTGGATCAATAGCTCGGCATGAGTCGCGATCAAATCGAAATCATGGACGGCCACGCCTTCCAAAATCTTCTGCGCGGAGGTCAACTTCCGCTTCATCACGTTGGCCTTGGGGTCTTGTCCGTGACTGATCGAAGCCGTGACGGCCAACACCACGGCTATCGACCAGAGGACTAGGCGGGATCGGGTCATAGTTTGCATCTCCAAAGAACGAATGGGAAACTCCGGGCATCTTAACAGGAAACACACCGAAGAGGAATGGCAAGGATTTCCGCCCCCTTTTAGCAGACATCTGGCCCAAGGGCGGTACAATGAATGAGAATAGCCTCTTTGAAGGAAGACCGGACGGACGGCTGCCAAGAAAATGATCGGACGGATGCCCGCGAACAAGAACACAACAACGGACGGACGCCGCTGGTTTCTGGCAGAACCGGGTTCAAGTCTTCAAAGCTTCGCGGTGGTGCGGCAAATTGCTTATGCAGACGTGTGACTATTGCCGAGGGCCGATCGTAGGAAAAAGCCTACGCGGCCGACCGTGGCCCGAGCGTTCCCCAGCGAAGTACTGCTGTTTCGGCTGCTTAAGTCTGGGCGAACAGCAATTGCATGAAGCCCAAGCTGGGGCGGAAGCGTCGCAGTGGAAGTTCGACGGTTCGGCCATTCGCTTAGGGATCGGCATGCTAGTGGCCGGGCAATCGATGCTCTTTGGCCTAGCCATCAATGTGGAGGAAGCCTCGACGAGCGAAGCGACGCGGGTCGGCATCCAGGGATTGATCTTCTTCGCCACGATGGTCGTGCTGACGCTGCTGGGGGGCCCGTTGATTCGCAATGCCATCGAGGAAGTCCGTGCAGGACGACTGACCATCGAATTATTGTTCTTGCTCACCCTGATGGGGGCGATGTTCGCCTCGTTGCAATCGTTCATCACTCGGCAAGGGCCGATTTACTTTGAAGTGGTATCGGTGCTGCTGGTGGTGTACACGCTGGGCAAGATGGTTGGTGCTCGGAGTCGAGCTGCGGCCATTGCCTCGACGCGGATTTGGGCATCGACCTTTTCGCAATGCCGACTCGTCGATTCGGCGGGACGTAGCCGGGAAATTCCCGTGGAAGATGTCCGCGTCGGCGATCTGGTCGAAGTTCGACCAGGGGAAGCGATTGCCATTGATGGAGTGATCCGCCAGGGGGAAGGTTTCGTGTCGGAGGCGGCCGTCAGCGGCGAACCGTTCGCGGTGGTGCGTCGGCCGGGAGATCGCGTTTTGGCCGGAGCCGTCAGTCACGATGCCACCTTCCGCATCGAAGCAACCGCGCCGGGGTATCATCGGCAGATCGATCAGATCCTCGTGGCCGTCGAACAAGCGCGGTCGCAGCCCACAAGCATGCAGGGGCGAGCTGATCGGTTGGCCCAGATTTTTTTGCCGGTGATCGTGGTCGTCGCGTTGGCGACCTTCGGCTATTGGAGCGTGCATGCCGATTGGCAGGTCGGCTTGTTTCATGCCATGTCGGTGTTGCTGGTGGCCTGTCCGTGTGCGTTGGGATTGGCCACGCCAATCGTGGTCTGGTCCGCGCTGAGTCGCTTGGCCGAGCGTGGTTTTGTGGTACGCACCGGCGATGCTCTGGAACGCTTGGCCACGGTCGATCGGGTGATTTTCGACAAGACCGGCACCCTAACCGAAGAACAATTCACGCTGGTGGATATTGCCACGCGAGCAACCGATGAGCAAAGAGCCTGCATTCTCGGTTGGCTTTCGCTGGTGCAGGAGCAGAGTCAGCATCCGATCGCTCGGCCATTTGCCCGATTGCCTCGGCCGTTGGACGCAGCCACAATGCCGGTAGTCGAATCGTTCCGCGTCGTTGCCGGAGCGGGCGTCGAAGCGCGGGTGCGAGACGGGGAACAGACGCATCAGCTACGCATCGGCCGACCGGAATGGGTGGGTTTCGTCGGCAGTGCCGCGGAAATGCAGTTGTTGCAGCAACTACGCACCCGGCAAGGGCACC
>CALEEC010000323.1 GCA_937949245.1 uncultured Gemmataceae bacterium
AGCGAAGCGTGGCATTTTCGCGGGCTTCGCGTTTCTGCCGAGCGCTGGGTCGGCCACTAGGGTTACCGGCGGCCAAGGCATCGAGTTCGGTCTGGTAGTACGCCTTGAACAGATCCCCCGGAATTTTGGTGGAGTCGATCCGCAAAGCGAAGTGGAGCATGTCGTTGATGATGTTTTTGGCCAAATCGAAGCGGAGATCGAGGATATGATCGCCGGCAATCCAGCCGATCTCGATGCCGTCGGCCGAGGCGAGGCGTTGCCTGCCTGCGGCTCGCTGAACCAATTGCTCTAAATGCTCAGTACCAAAGAGGTTCGGCGGTTGGCCATGGATTTTGTAACGGGCTAAAGTCACCCGACCGGAGAAAAAGCCCATGCGTGCCGTCCTCCCTGACAAGCCGCCAACGCACCGGCTCAGCGAATGCGACAAGGCGTAGGAGAGCCTTTCCGAAAGCCCACCTACGCCTCGTGCCGTGAACGACTGAGGCGTTCAAGACTTCGACGCCGCGAACGCGTCCGAAGTTTGCCGACCGATGAGGTCTTGGTCTTTGCGGTGCATTTCCTCCAAGATAATCGGATGCCAGGAGGCGTCGCGTTGATCCCGAGCGACATAATTTTCCCGTGCCCACCGACGCAAGCGGAGTTCCTCAATAAAGTCTACTTCCGCCGAATCACGCCCCGTCATGATCCACCTTCCCCTCAGGGAAAATGAAATGCCAGATGCCAACCTGATCCACTGCTACCAGTGTATCGGTCGATCGGCGTTCGGCAAGCAAGTTGGCACGGATTGTCCGCAAAATTTTTTATCAGGCAAACGGCGTGCCACATTCCGGAGATGGAAGGACCGCTGCCCCCGCTTCACACTCCTTGAAGTTCGACTTCGACCTCAATCAAGCGTTCCTCCCGCAGGATCGAAAGGCGTATCTTATCGCCGACGCGATATTTGGCAATCAAGCGATCGAGGTCGGCTACCGAGCGGACCTCCTGGCCGTCGACGGCTAAAATGAGGTCGCCCAAGATGACATCGCCGGTCTGCGGATCGGTTTGAATGCCGCGCAATCGGGCTTTCGCTGCTGCACTATTAGGCTTGACCGATTGAATCAGCACTCCCTTTTCGATCCCTAGGTTGCGGGTAATGCGTTCGCGTACCGGCAAAATGCCCAGCGTCGGGGTGGCCTCGCGGCCCGAGTTGATCATTTCCGGCACGACCCGATTCACCGTATCGACCGGCACCGCGTAACCGATGCCAACACTCCCCCCACTGGGAGAGGTAATCGCGGTGTTGACGCCGATCAGTCGGCCGTGACGATCCAACAGCGGCCCTCCCGAGTTACCGGGGTTTAAGGCGGCGTCGGTCTGAATCACGCCGCGAATCGGCCGATCGGTCACCGACAGAATTTCGCGATCCAAGGCGCTGATGATGCCACGGGTCAGCGAATGGCTTTGGCCAAACGGATTGCCGATCGCGTAGACCTTCATCCCCACTTCGAGATCTTTGGAACTGCCGATCAACTCGATCGGCTTGAGCACCTCCGGCTTGGCATCGATCTTCAAGACAGCCAAATCGGAATCGGGGGCGATTCCCACCAATCGCGCGTTCCAAGCACTACCATCGGCCAACACCACGCGGATGGTCACACGCGGATCACGCCGCATTGCCAAGAAGGCTTCGCGGATGACGTGGAAGTTGGTTACAATGTGGCCGCGTTTGTCCCAAACGATTCCCGAGCCGGTCCCCTGTTGGCTTTCGTACCAGTTGAAGTTCATGTCGCGTTGAAGCAACAGGGTATCGACATTGACCACGGCCCCTTTGGCCGACTTGAAGACGCGAATGGTGTTTTGTTCATCCTCATCCAGTTCCCCGCGGGGGGTGACTTCGCGCGGCGCTGCCGGGGTTTCGTCTCCTCCTTGCCGCTGCGGAGCCACATTCCACCACCACAAGCTAGCTGTCAGCAGCAACGACGACATCAAAAACGCCAACGCCAACCAGTTGGGGGAATTGCGTGTCATATCTGCCTGCGTTTTGTGGGGAACGAGCCAAGACGCCATAACGAACATCCTAACCATAGGAACGTGAACCATGTCCCATTTTAGATGGCTGGCTCGCCATTGGCAAAGGGTAGTGGTTGGTTCGCCGTTGCCAAAGGGCGAAAGGACAGCGCTGACTCACCAAGCTGGGGAGAGAAACGGAACGGCTTGTGTGAGTGCGCTGTCCTTTCGCTCTTTGAACAAAGGGGAGCATCAATCGCATGAGGAACGACTTCAGACAACGAGCTATCTTAGCAAAAGTCGCGAGGGATGCTTTCAGGAATACCACAATTTCAACTAGAATTCACAATTCGGCCTGAAACGCAATGCCCAATTTCGGCCCGAACCTGGCGGCGGAAGAGGGGCTGAGTGTTTGTCACGCTCAGCAACTCCGCTGCTTTCTGCTTTCCTTTGGAGGGCAGTCAAGGTGATGCCGTAGTTCGGCCCGAGAGGGACACAAGCAGGGGATGCCGCAGTTCGGCCCGACCAACGACGCAGGACGCAGTTTCGGCCTGGGGAATTTTTCGTCTCGCTTGGGAGTTAGGCTGCTGGTAAGATCGCAGCAATAGCGTTTATCTGAGAAGGAATTTACATTCATCGATGCAATAGGAGAGGAGACATTCCCCATGGCGCAGCGTTGGCTTGTGGCCTGGACTTGGTTCGTCTGCGTGGGAGGGCTAACCGGAACGCTGTCGGCTCAGGAGGCGTTTCGTTTCCCCGAAGGCCGATTCGACCAAGCGGAACTGAAGTACATCCACGGTCTGCCGGTGCTGCGCGTGACCGGCACGCCGGAGCAGATCGGCCAGCAGTTGGCCAAGTTAGCGGTGCAACCGTCGCCCAACCTCCCCCAATTGGCTCGCCGGGTGTTGGCCGACGTCGGTGCCGAAAAAACCTGGGGACTAATAACGCTGATGGGCGGTCGCCTGATGAAAAATCTGCCCAGCGATCACTTGGCCGAGTTGGAAGCGGTGATCCAAACGTCGGGCATCGAACGCAACACGGTCGTTTTCGCCTCTACGATTGCGGATCTGTCCAACGGTCTAGGTTGTTCGACGATTGTCGTCGATCCGCAGCGAAGCCAGACCGGGCATCCGCTCTTTGCCCGCAACTTCGAGTGGCTTCCCACGCAAGGGTTGGTTGAGCAAACGCTGATTTTGGTGTGTCAGCCGAAAGGAAAGCATGCGTATGTGTCGATCACCTTTGTACCGGTCTTTGGCGTGATCTCGGGAATGAACGACGCGGGATTGGCCGTCACCATCAACGAGATTAACGTTAGCAAAGACAACGGGCACAAGTTATCGCTGGCTGGGACGCCGTTGTTGACCTTGTTGCGGCGCATTTTGGAGGAATGCGAAACGGTTGAACAAGCCGAGGCGTTGCTGAAGTCGGCCACGCGGACCCGGGCCGCAAGTTTGACGGTCTGCGATCGTCGGGGCGGGGTAGTGTTGGAGATCACGACCAAGACGGTGCAACGTCGCAAGCCGATCGAACACATCTGTTTGTGTACCAATCAATTCCGTTGTGATGAATTGTGTGTCGATGCCCAGTGTTGGCGTTACGCCAAGTTGCAGCCGTTGCAAACGATGGATCGCGAACGCAAGTTGGGGATCGAGGATTTGAAAGCACGACTGGATTCGGTGCATCAAGGCAAATACACGCTGCACGCGATGATTTTCGAGCCGTACGAACTGCGGCTTCACTTGGCATACGGTCCTGGCCCGGCGACGAAACGTCCTTACCGCACGTTGGATCTCAAGACGTGGTTGAGTCGCTGACGACGATGCTAATCGAGAGCCGCCCCACCTTTCCCGAGCGGCGGGCATCCGCCCGCCGTGCAAGCGGCCCATTTCAAGTTCCACGAAATCCCCCAGGGGGCGGACGCCCCCTGCTCGCGGGGGAAGTGAAGAGAGTCGTCATGTCTTCATTCGCGGATGTGACCGTGACCGATCACCACGTATTTGTACGTCGTCAACTCCTGCAAACCACACGGGCCACGGGCGTGGAATTTATCCGTGCTGATGCCAATCTCCGCTCCTAACCCCAACTCGAAACCGTCGTTGAACCGCGTACTCGCATTCACCATCACCGCCGAGGCGTCCACCCCTTGCACGAACCGACGCGATGCTTCCAAATTCTGCGTCACAATCGCATCCGTATGCTTCGAGCCGTAGCGGTTGATGTGTTCGATTGCTGCCTCCAAACTCGGCACCACGCGTACCGCCAAAATCAGGTCGAGAAACTCGGTGCGATAGTCCGCTTCCGTGGCCGGCTTGGCCGTCGGCACTAATTGGCACGTCCGTTCGCAGCCACGGAGTTCCACCTGACGCGACTGCAACGCCTGTGCCACCATCGGCAAAAACACCTCCGCAATCG
>CALEEC010000324.1 GCA_937949245.1 uncultured Gemmataceae bacterium
CGGATCGCACAGCCCCAACAGACCGATCAGTTTGCCATTGTAGGCATCTTCTACGAGAAATCGCAAACGCCGACCGTAACCTGAAGACGTCGGAATGCTCCAGTGCAAGCAGACATAGCGGAACAGAAGTTCATCCTGGGAATTCGGGAACACTTCAATCAGGCGTGGAGCAACTTTTGCTGGTTCGACCTCGTTGCCGGAAGCGATGCGCCTGAGCAATCGTTCTTCATAACGCCCCAAGTGGGGCCGGGCTTGTTCAATCCGATGCTGAACAGACCATTGGTGGAGAGAACGGAGCTTATCCTTGGTCAAATCCTTGGGTAACACCACTTGACCGTCTTGAATGCGGAAGCCCTGCTGGCGTAGCGAATCTTCGATGAGTGCTCGTAGCTGGGCTCTTTCTTCGGATGACGGCCGCCCCATGGAGTTTCCACCATTTTGCCCGCATGCCGACTCCCAGGCTTGCTACGGCGCACGAAACTATTGGATCGTTCGCGCGATGAATAACAATCCAAGGATCATCGAATGGTAGACTACCTTTGTTACCGTCATGCGGCTAGGAAGTCAATCCCGGACGCAGTGTCTGGAAAAGACAAAGTTCATCGAACGGCCATCATTCTTCACCTTGATAGGCGCAAGTGGAACTTGGGGAGCGAAATGAGGGCCGATGCCAGAAGTTCTTCGCTATTGCGACGCATACTTGGACAACTACCTTGCCCGGCAAACGCACGTCAAGAGCCTGTTGGCCGGCCGTTCAGCAAGTGGTACAGAACCTGCTCGACTGCTTCAGCCCCACGATTCGCATCGAGGAAATTAACGCTGGCAAGGCCGACGACTTCCGCAAGTGGTTGCTGCCAAGCCAACGGTCGGTCACAGACGCGACGCAACGAATCGCGGTCGCTATCGCCGGCCACACCACAGTAGCTGAGCGATTGCAATACTGCACGGCAATCTTCGCCGATGGGGGGGTGTGCAGAAGCATACTGTTCCGGTGTATGCCGATCGTGCCGGAAGTTTTTTCCTCTCAATCAGAAAGCCTTTCCATCTGTGCATGCAAAAAGCCCTTCGACCTGTTGATCAAAGGGCTTGCGGGGTATAAGTATCGGGCCGGCGGGATTTGAACCCACGACCTCTTGCACCCCAAGCAAGCGCGCTAGCCAAGCTGCGCTACGGCCCGATAGCCGAATCCTATCGCATTGCCGCCTCCCTCACAAGACGTCTTTTCCGCTTTTACGGCATTCTCCGTCGCCTCCTTGCTCCTTGCATCCGCCGGCGCACGACGAAATTTTCCCAGCGAAACTCGTGCCGCCCAGGGCGCGCGCGTAGGCTACTTGAGCGGCTGCGTGAATTGCAGCAGTCCCATTCCCTCTGGCCGGGGGGTGTTCTCCGCCGGCAACGAGAAACCTAGCACGCCTCGCTGCGGTAGCACCCGCACCACGTTTAACGCCCAGACCTTCCCCGCGGTGGGCACCTCTCCGCTCAGTTCCACCAACGGAATCGCCATCTCCGCCGTCCAGCCGGTTGGCTCGCTCTTCAAAGCGACGAACCAGCGCGGATTCCAACTCGCGTCGCCCCAGCAGTCCTCGGCGACGCAGCCGCGTTGGTCCACTTGGAAGCGGTAGTACGTCTGGTAGTCGCGGTCCAAGTCGATCAGGAGATCGACACGATCGTATCCGCGTAAGTCGGCATCTCGGCTCCGTTTCTCAACCTTCGGCACCTGGTGACCTGCCGGATGACGACACTCGATCGCGATGTACAGGAAATCCTTGTCGTGCGCCAACTTCGCTTGGGTCGCGTAGTCTTTGCTGGTGCGGCCGGTGGCGTCTTTCAGAAGTAGCGGGGCGAGGTTTTGCCAGCAGGCATCGTTCAGTTGGCCGTCGAGCATCGGGCGGTGCTCGGTGGCACGGCAGACGCCGATCGGCTTGACCGGAGTTGGGGATGACGCTCGGTTGGTCAACCACAATTCGGTCGCGACGCAGTCCCGCCAAGGGTCGAACGGACCATTGCTGTGGGCCGTCTGCGCCAGGTAGTGGTTGTACCATTGCTTGGCCGCTTCCCATTGGTGCAGTCGTCGACGGGCAGAATTCAGGCACAGTTGCACTGCGGCATCTTCCACATACAGGCGACCGAACCCCGCGAGCTTGCTTTCCATCTCCAAGGCTCCCTGATACCAAGCGCGGGCCGCGATCGGGTCGTGGAGGAACGACTTGGTCGCATGTTCGACCAGTTGCACGCCGCCGCGGATCGGCGCATCGCTGTTGCTCGCATTCGCATCGACCGGTTGGAAACTCGCGGTCGATTCGACCAGAAATTGGCCCAGTTCCTGGCGTCGTTTCGCTTCGCTGCTGGACTGATACCGCACCAACCAGCGGTAAGCCTCGGCCGACAACGGATGACTGGGGTGACGTTCGACCAGCAGCAGGAAGACTTCCCGGGCTAACGGCCATTGTCCGGTACGCACGAATCCCTCGGCCAAGGTATGGGCTGCTTGAGCGGCCATGTCGGCCGGGAGTTCCTTCAGAGTCGGGGCAATCTGCGCCAACAGTTGCTGGGGCGAAGTCAGCTCGGAGCAGGTGGGCTTGGCCAAGGCTTCCAGATGCCGACGCTTGCGGAGGGTTTTATCCAAGGCGGCCACAGCGTCGGCGTCGGCATCGCGCAGCGCAGGCAAAGCACGTCGGGCACTTCCTCCGGGGGCGAGGTCAAGGCCGGCCAGCAGATCGGGTTCGTCCGATGCCGCAGACAAGCGGGTTGCCAGCAAGCGAAAAGCCCGCAGCGTCGGCAATTCCACCTGCGCATCGAGCAAACGGGTCGAACGCCAGGCGAAACCGCGTAAGTCGTTGCCGATACGGGGACGCGTGGTGGTCAGGTCCAAAGTGCCGAGGGAATCGGCTTTGGCTTCGCTGAGGGCGTACAGTTTCTTGACCGTCCACGGTTTGAGGCCGAGAGCGAATTGTTCGGGAAAGGCTTGCTCGTCGGCGGCCAAGCGGAACGCTTGCTGCGTTGCTTCCACGGTGAGCCGTTGCAGGGGGTCGCCGGGGAGTCCTTCGCGTGGCAGCGGTTCGGTGACAATCACTTCAGGACGCCACAAACGTATGGCCAACACCAATTGACGCAACACCTGTTGGGCTGCGGAATCGCTATGCCGATCGTTCCAGTAATTGAGCCAGGCTTTCGGATCGGAAGTACTGCCGGTGTCGGGCAACGGGAAATGCCAAAGCGTTTCGGCGGAAGCGCCTCCCGTTTGCCGCATGGCCTGGGCCAGCCGTGCCGCCTCCTGAGCGCGAGCCGGAGCAGCCGACGCGGGATCGGCACAGGTCCAGCGCAGAGCGGTGGTGAGGTAACCGTGTTCGTGGCCGAGGTAAGCGACAGTATCTAGCGGAAGCGACCGCGCCTCTGCATGGACGAACAAAGCCGCGGCTCGTTGTCCGCCTAGTTTCTGGGTGCGCCAGGTCTTTCCGCCATCGGTGGTGGCCAAGATGGTGCCCTGCTCGCCGACGGCCCACCCTTCATCGACGGTGACGAAATAAACGGCATGCAAAGGCACCGTGACCAAAGTCGGCTGCATTTCCCAAGTTTGGCCAAAGTCGGCACTGTGGAAGATCACCGAACCGGGACGACCAACGACCCAACAGTGCTTGCCATGCGTGGCCACGGCGTGGAAGTCAAGGCAGGCGAGGGTTTCTTTGGGCAACTTCGGTTCGCTGAAGCCCCATTTCACTCCTGCGGACTGGGCACTGGTCAGAATCAGGCCGCCGTCACCCACAGCAATGGCCCGTTGTTGACCGAGGAGTTTCAGTCCATGGACACTGCGTCCGCCCAGCGTATCGACATCGGCCGCGGTGAATTGTCCCTGGCGCAGGACGGCCAATCGGCTCCAGACACCGGCCAAGGCTGCGGTGTTCGGATCGCTAAAGTCGGCAGCCAACCAACTGGGGCAACGGGGACCGGGAATCGGCTTCCAGGTGCTTCCGCCGTCGGTGGTGCGAAATACCCCCGAGGGGGCCGCGTCGCTGCTGTCTCCCGCGGCGATGCCGTGGTGTTCATCGAAGAAACGCACCGTGTTGAGGCCGGGCAAGGTTCCGAAGCTGCGTTGTTTCCAGGTCAAGCCGCCGTCGGTGGTGTGCAGCACCACTCCCAGAGAACTTTGGCCAAACGGTTGTTCCAGGCGACCGACGATCCAGCCGGTATAAGGCGTCAGAAAACAGATCGACCGTAACGAAGCTCGGGTGCCGCTCGCTTGACGTTCCCAGGTTTGTCCACCATCGATACTATGCCAAATGGTACCCTCGTCGCCGACGGCCCAACCTTCGGTGCGATCGACAAAGTGAACGGCACGCAATGGCGCATCGGCGTAATGAGTCGGTACCGTGGCCCTGACCTCCACCAAACCGGCTAGCAAAAGTAGCACGCTACTCGTAAGCCAACGCATAGTTTTTCCTCGGGCTAAACGCGAGGTGGGTTTCCTCATCATCAACCACCGACCGTTTGGGGATACGGCATTCGCCCGAAAAGATCTAGTCGAACTTGCCGGCTTGGGAATCTGGGGAAACTCAAAGTTCGGGATTTAGCAAAATTCTCGAATTCTAGAGAATCGACCATTTTCAGGAGAAAATTTATCCGATAAAATGTCAAGAAAGGGCGGTCGATTTGCATAACAGTAAGGGCTTCGCTGATGAGCCGCGTCCACTCACATTTTAGCAAGAGCGGAATCTTCCGAGAATACTTCCGCAAACACCCGGAATTGCTGGAACATTCGAGCAATCAAAAAATTTACGAGATGTTCGCTCTCGATCATCCTGATACTCCGTTGACCAACGAGTTGAAGAACGTCTGCGCTAATGTCAAGAGCCAGGAACGCAAGCGTCGGCGGACCGAAATGCTTTTGGCCAACGGTCGGTTGCCGTATGATATTCGCCTGGGCAATCGCTTCACTCCGATGGTCTACGTGACTCCGCCACCTGATGATGCCAATGGAACTTCTTCCCCCTCCATGGGACGATCGCAACGGCTGGAATGGCTAGAAGATCAGATCGACATGTGTATAGCCGTGGCGAAGCAACTCGATCGCGAGTCGCTCGATGAGGTGATTCGCGTGCTTCGCAAGGCACGGGCGTTACTCTCGGCCGAATTTGACGCCAAATGAATACGTCGTTGGCCGCGATGTCTGTGAGAAACCTAGAATTGCGAATACCGTTCTCCGGCGACTGACGTCGCCGGCTCGCCGAGGGAATACCTCCGGGCTGAGATACATCAGAAGGACACTTTCAGTTCCCACCCTTTGCGATACTCGCGGCGGACCAGTTGGTTCGCTTCGCTCGAGTTGGTGAAACGCAAGGAGGGGCCATCCCACTCAAGCCGTTGGCCGGTCAAGCGGATCGCAATGTTGCCCAAAAGGATCGTCTCGGTCAGCATCGCGGCGTAGTCGAAGTTGGACATAGGAGCTGGGCCACCACGGATGGCTTCGACCCATTCGTTCTTCATTCCCTGATCGCCCTTGCCGTTGATCGGCAGTCGTTCCGGCCGATTGAGGTTCTTCACCTCGGCGAACTGCTCTTGGGGCAACAGCTGGAACGAGGCCCCGTAATCGTTGGGCGAATAGAGGATTCCTTTGTCGCCAACAAGGATCGAGCCGGAGCCGACCAGTTTGGTGTTGCGATCCTCGAAGTCTTTCTTCGAGAGGATCTTGGCGAGCAACTCGTCGGGAGGCAGCTGGCGTTTGCCGGTCTTGTTGTTGCGTCCGCCTTCGCGACCTTCGTACCAGAAGAACTTGAGCGGCGGCATCTCGCCGCGGGCCGGGAACTCGAACATGACCCTTGCCCAAGTGGGGTAGGTTTCGGAGTTCACATCCTTAGCCTCGGCCACGACACTAGTGGGATAGCTGAGTTTCAAAGCCATGAAGGCCATGTTAGCCGTGTGACAGGCCATATCGCCCAAGGCCCCCGTGCCGAAGTCGAGCCAGCCCCGCCAACTGAACGGATGATAGCCCGGAGCGTAGGGACGCTCCGGGGCCGGTCCAAGGAACAAATCCCAATGAATGTGCTTGGGAACTTCGCCTTTGTACTCGGGACGCTTGGTCACGTCCGGGGCTTGCGGCCAAACGGGACGATTGGTCCAGACGTGAACTTCCCGTACCGGGCCGATGACCCCGGCTTGGACCAACTCGACAGCACGCCGTAGACCGCTCTCTGCCGTTCCTTGATTGCCCATCTGGGTTGCCACGCCATATTTGCGTGCCACTTCCCGCATGGTCCGGGCTTCCCAGACCGAATGGCACAACGGCTTTTGACAGTACACCGCCTTTTTCATCTGCATGGCTATGATGCTGGGATGGGCATGCGTATGATCCGGCGTGCTAACGACGACGGCATCGATTTGTTTTTCCATCTCTTCCAGCAAGATGCGGAAGTCGTTGTACTTCTTGGCGTTGGGGAATTTTTTCGCCTTGTTGTTGAGGGTGTTGTCGTCGATGTCGCAGATGGCCACGACTTCGCCAAGGTTGCCGGCTTGATCAATGTCGCTAGAACCTTTGCCACCGACACCGATGCCTGCGAAGTGAATCTTGTTATTCGGTCCCTTCGCGGCACGAGCAGCCGAGACGGCATCCGCCGTGAAAAAGTAGCCTACTGTCCCACCACAGGCCAGCAGAAACTGACGACGGTCCAAGGAAGTTGTCATGATGTTCCGCCTGATTCTTCATGCAGAGGAAAGTAACTACGGTTCGGGTGCCGACAGTCTAAGGCGGCGTAGCTCGCAATGCCAAGACAATTTTGGCAAAACTCGGGAGAAATGCAAACAAGCGAATGTACCGATCTTAGCGACCTACTGGATTAAAGTTAGGGGGCAACTTCCTCGGTTTTGTTGGCAAACGCCGCGATCGGCGTTTACGTTACCAAAGTAGGAAAGATTGGCACTCTAGCGGCGTCGAAACATCGGAGGATTCGGTATGAGCCAAGGTAGTTCCCGCGCGAAGGGTCGCTTCTTACGCCGATGGTTGACCGTAGGGATAGTGAGCTTGGCCTGCTGGCAAGTACCTGCGGAAGTGACCGCTCAAAATCGTCCGACCGATGAGCCAATCCGCCGTTTAGCCCAGTTCCAAGAAGTCGCTGCTCAAAAACTCGAAGCCGAGGCACGCTTGGCTTTGGACGAAGCGGTTCGCCTTGAACCGATTTCCCGCGACCGAGCCATCACCCGCTTGAAACAAGCGATTGCCTTGATCGACACCGATACCGTGCTGTCCAGCGAACGCAAACGCCGAATCATCCAGCCTTTAGCGTTGAAGATCCGCGCTCTGGAAACCGCAGCACGCCAACCCCAAGTCGGTGACGACCCCGCCAAACAGCGTGCCCGCGAAAGCGAAAAGCAATTAGCAGCCAAGCACGCCGCCGAGGCGCAGCAACTGCGGCAGGCCATCAGCGAAATCGATGCCTTGGTCAAGGCCGATCGCCTCGACGAAGCGGCACGCAAAGCCAAAGACTTACAACAGCGGTTCCCGAACAACCCGGCCGCGTTGGCCTTCAACTACGATCTGTCGATGAAAGAGCGCGTCGCCGAGGCGCAATATCTCCTCGCGGAGCAAAATCAACGCATCGTCCTGGCCATGCGTGCCATCGACAAATCCGCTTTGCCGCCGATCGATGATATCGAGTTCCCCAAAGATTGGAAGACCAAACGGCGGTACGATCCGTACCCGTTGTCGGCGAAGGAGAAAGCTATCCTGCGGGCGCTAAGTTCGCCGATCAACCTCGATTGCAAGGACAAGCCGTTCGAGGAGGTGATCCAGTACATCTCCGACGCGATGCAGCAACCGATTCTGATCGACAAAGGAGCTTTGGCCGACGCCCAAATCGAATCCAACACCCCGGTTACGGTGAATCTGAAGGGCGTCTCGGCACGCAGTGGATTGCGTAAAGTATTGCAGGATCTGGGTTTAGCTTATGTCGTCCGCAATGAGACGATCATCGTCACCTCGCAATTGCGTGCCCGTGAGATGCTGGTGACGCGGGCTTACTACCTGGGCGATGTCATTCAAGGGGTCGGCATGTTCGGCGGTGCGCCGATCTGGGGGCCGTTCCTTGATCAGCAGCAGACGTTGCAAAATGCCCAAGCGATCATTCAGTCGATTCAATCGACCATTGATCCGAGCAGTTGGCGAGCCAACGGTGGGGTGGGGACCATCGAATTCCATTTCCCGAGCATGTCGCTGATCGTGCGTCAATCGGCGGAAGTGCATTCGATGCTCCGCAGCAGCTTCGGCGGAGGACGGTAACAGCCGACGAAGCGAGCTGTTAGGTGTCTCTGCCCCCCCGCGGACTAGCGTCCGCGGCTCTCGAAAACACTGGAGTCGACGACGCGAGTCGTCGGTCGCATAATAAGTAAGTCTCGCGACGCATCACAAGTAAAATTCCAACGCCCGCTCCATTTGCCAGCGAAACCTAACAATAATGGCAGCGAGATGACGAAACGATGGCCGCGAAGCGAAAGGATGCGTCATGGAGCGGCAGTTACGGCGTTTGGTCGTGGTGCTGGGCGATCAACTCGACGAACATTCGGCGGTGTTCGACGACTTTTCGCCGCAGCACGATGCCCTCTGGATGGCCGAGGTCCGCGAAGAATCGACGCATGTGCCGTCGCATCAGATGCGTTCGGCATTGCTCCTGTCGGCAATGCGTCACTTCCGCGATCGACAACGGGCCATGGGCCGAACCGTGCATTATCGGCAACTCGACGACCCGGACAATCGCGGTTCCCTGTCGGCCGAATTGGAACGGGCATTGCGAGAATTACGCCCCCGAGACGTCGTTTGGGTGCAACCCGGTGAGTACCGCGTCCAACAGCAATTGACGCAAACCGTTGCCCAACAACGTATTCCGTTGACAGTCCTCCCGGATCGCCACTTTCTGTGTTCGCTGGAAGATTTCCACAAGCACGCAGACCAACGCGAACAACTTCGGCTGGAATTCTTCTACCGCGAACAGCGGAAGAAGACAGGCATTCTGATGGACGGTAAGCAACCGATCGGCGGGCAATGGAATTTCGATGCCGACAATCGTGGTAGCTTCGGCAAACGGGGGCCGAGTCTATTGCTGGCTCCGCCCCGCCGCTTTGCTCCCGATGCGTTGACCCAGCAAGTGCTTCAGACCGTGCAGACCACGTTTCCGCGGCATGTGGGGGATCTCGACACCTTCGATTGGCCGGTCACTCCGCGACAGGCACGCCTCGCGTTGGACGATTTCATCGAGCATCGCTTGGCTGACTTTGGCCGTTATCAAGATGCGATGTGGACGCAGCAACCGTACCTGTACCATTCGCGCTTGTCGGCGGCATTGAACCTGAAATTGCTCGATCCGCGTCAGGTGCTGCAAGCGGCAGAAGCGGCCTACCACGCCGGACGCGCCCCCTTGGCTTCGGTGGAAGGCTTCATTCGCCAGATCCTCGGTTGGCGCGAGTATGTCCGTGGTATCTATTGGCGTTACATGCCCCAGTACCGCGAAAACAATGCCCTGCGTGCCGACCAACCGCTGCCCAGCTTTTATTGGACCGGCGACACCGACTTCAACTGCCTACGGCAAGCCCTGGAGCAAACGTTGCGGTTGGGCTACGCCCATCACATCCAACGATTGATGGTTACGGGATTGTTCGCGTTGCTGCTGGGCGTTCGGCCGATTGAGGTGCATGAATGGTACTTGTCGGTGTACGTCGATGCGGTCGAGTGGGTGGAACTGCCCAACACGCTGGGGATGTCGCAATTCGCCGATGGCGGGATCATGGCCTCGAAGCCGTATGTGGCCAGTGGGAAGTACATCCAGCGGATGAGCAACTATTGCCAAGGTTGCCGCTACGATCCGGCTGTGGCCGTTGGGCCGAACGCGTGTCCGTTCACCATGCTGTATTGGGACTTTCTCGATCGTCATCAAGTCCGGTTAAGTCAGAATCCACGCATGCGGATGCAACTGAAAAATCTGCGGCAACTGTCGGCAGACGAACGTAGCCAGATCCGGCAGCAAGCCCATCGACTCCGCGAGCAGATCGCGGCCAGTTCGGCGAGCTACGTCGATCCGCGACGCGAAGGGACGACCTAACTTGCCAAGTTCCCCTAAATGCCGGACACCGAAGACTCGAAGGATACCCGATTTCCAGAGCCAATTTTCGCTCATGTCCTTAAGAAGCGAAAGCATCGGAAAAAGGCATTCTTTTCGTGCAAAGTCCGCTCGATCCCTCAGTCTTCTATTGTCAGCGGGAGTCGCAAAGCTAATCATAAGCTAGTGGAGCCTGTGTCGGCGACAGTTGTTGCGTCGGCCGGGTACGGTTGCGGAGTGTCCTTTCATGTCGCGTACATCGTTCGTCGGTCGCTGGAATTTGGATGCCATCGAAGATGCCTATCAACGCTGGCAAAACGATCCCCACTCGGTCGATGCCTATTGGCAGGCCTTCTTCGAGGGGTTTGAACTGGCCGGAAAATACCCCACGGCCGAACATGACGAAGCCCAAACCGGCGTGGTTCGCCTGATCTATAACTATCGTGACCTCGGTCACTTCCAAGCGCATCTCGATCCGCTGAGTCCGCCTCCGCCGCCGCATCCGTTGTTGCAACTGGAAATGTTCGGACTGTCCGAGGCCGACCTAGACCGCACCTTCGATGCCTCGGCCCTCTACGGCATGAAAAAGGCCACGCTACGCGAGATCCTGCAATACCTCTGCGAGACGTATAGCCGAACCATCGGCGTCGAGTTTGTCCACATTCAAGATACCAACATCCGCAAATGGCTCCGCGAACGGATGGAGATGCACCGCAACAAGCCTCCCATGCCGTTGCGGCAGAAGATTCGCATCTTGATGAACCTGCACTTCGCAGAGTTGTTCGAGAAGTTCCTGCATACGCGGTACGTCGGCCAAAAGCGGTTCTCGTTGGAAGGGGCCGAGACGCTTATTCCGGTCCTCGATGCTTTGGTCGAAAAGTCGCCGGAGTTGGGGATTCAGGAACTAATCATCGGCATGGCCCACCGGGGGCGGTTGAACGTGCTGGCGAACATTCTACGCAAGCCGTACCAAGACATCTTCAGCGAATTTGAAGATAACTTCGTCGCCGACTCGATGGACGGCGATGGCGATGTCAAGTATCACCTCGGTTTTTCTAGCGACATCGTCACTTCCAGCGGGGGCAAGGTGCATTTGTCGTTGACGCCCAACCCCAGCCATTTGGAAGCGGTCAATCCGGTCGTCGAAGGCCGCACCCGAGCTAAACAGCGGATTTTCGGCGACACCGAACGTCGTCGCGGAGTGCCGCTGTTGATCCACGGCGACGCCGCCTTTGCCGGCCAAGGCATTGTCTGCGAGACGCTCAACCTCTCGAACCTCGCCGGCTACACCACCGGAGGGACGGTCCATATTATCGTCAACAACCAGATCGGCTTCACCACGTCGCCCAACGATGCCCGCTCGACGGCCTACTGCACCGATGTCGCCAAGATGATCCAAGCTCCGATCTTCCACGTCAATGCGGAAGATCCTGAAGCGTCGGTCTACGTCGCGGAATTGGCGTTGGAATTTCGCCAACAGTTCCGCCGGGATGTGGTCATCGACCTGTACTGCTATCGTCGGCACGGCCACAATGAAGGGGATGAACCGTCGTTCACACAACCCCTGATGTATCGTGCTATCAAAGAACGCCCCTCGGTGTCGGCGGTCTACACTGAGCAACTGATCCGCGACAAAGCGTTGAAACGCGAAGAAGCCGAGGCGATCGACAAGGAATTCCAAGATCGTCTGCAAAACGCGCAAATGGAGATCCGCTCGTCCCCGCCGCGCAAACGGGGAATGGCCCGTTTCGGCGGCAATTGGGCCGGCTTGCAAGCTCGTTATTCGCACGAACCGGCCCCCACGGCCGTTCCCCGCGATTTGATCGACAAGGTGACCGAGGCACTGACGACCGTACCGCCGACGTTCCAAGTCAACCCGAAGATCGCCTCGCTGTTGGAAAAACGCCGCAACTACGTGCGAGACAACAAACCGATCGACTGGGCTTTGGCCGAACTCCTGGCGTTCGGCACCCTGATAGCCGAGGGGCACCCGGTACGTCTTTCGGGACAAGACAGCCGACGCGGCACCTTCAGCCATCGGCATGCGGTGCTTACCGACATCCAAACTGGCGAACGCTTTGTGCCGCTCAACACCTTAGGAACTGCACCGTTTGATGTCTATGACAGCCTATTGTCGGAAGCGGCTGTGCTGGGCTTCGAGTTTGGCTACTCGTTGGATGATCCGAATTCGCTGGTGCTGTGGGAAGCGCAGTTCGGTGACTTTGCCAACGGAGCGCAGGTGATCATCGATCAATTTATCGTCTGTTCTGAGTCGAAATGGCAGCGTTCGAGCGGTCTGGTGATGCTGCTACCGCACGGCTACGAAGGGCAAGGCCCTGAGCATTCCAGCGCTCGGTTGGAACGCTTCCTGCAAGCCTGTGCCGAGGACAACATCCAAGTATGCAACCTGACTACTCCGGCACAATACTTCCATGCCCTGCGTCGGCAGTTGCACCGCGATTTCCGCAAGCCGTTGATCGTGATGACGCCCAAGAGCCTGTTGCGTCGGCCCGATGCCGTCTCGCCGCTTGACGAATTCACCAAAGGCCGCTTCCACGAAGTACTCGACGATCCGCAGGTCGGCAACCCCGACAAAATTCGTCGCGTCGTGTTGTGCTGCGGCAAAGTCTACTACGACCTGCTGGAGAAACGAACCGAGAAACGCATCGACGATGTCGCGTTGATTCGAGTCGAGCAATTGTACCCCTTCCCCGAAGCGCAGTTGCGCAGCGTATTGAGCCGCTACAAGAAAGCGACCGAATGGGCTTGGGCGCAGGAAGAATCGCAAAACATGGGAGCTTGGACATTCATGGAACCGCGACTGCGAGCCATGGGCTTCCCCGTGGATTACGTCGGCCGCGATGCCAGCGCCAGCCCAGCAACCGGGTCGTATGCCGTCCACAATCGCGAGCAGAAAGAACTGGTCTGGGCCGCATTGCACGAACCGATTCCGTACCTGGTGCGAGCCCACTCGGCAGGAGTCGTCAAAGAAAGTAGCAAACCTGTGAAAAGCGACGCCGTCAACACTTCGCTGGCTGCCGCCGGAAGTTGAACGGCATCGACGTTGGCTTGCGTGGATCTGTTCGAGCAAGGATCGCACCGCGGCAACCGACTCGCACGCGGTGCGATCGTGCCTTTTCAACGACGCTTTCGGTCTGCCCATCTCTGCATCGACACGCAAGAACGGCACGACTCCAGCAAAAGCGGGAGAACCTCCGATGACACCTGCAACATCGACGACTTCCAACGCCGCATCGACGCCCACTGTGCAAACCGTCGAAGCCATCCTGCTACCCGACGGCCTGACGTTGCGTCTGAAACAGAAACTCGACCTCCCCGTGGGGGAGGTGCAAATTCTAATCCAGCCCACCATGAATCCTACGGCAATGCCGACCTCTGCTTCGCCCCAGCAAGACTTTGTTCAAGTTCTCGAACGAATTCACCGCGATCGTCGAGAACAAGGCCGACCCGAGCCAAGCGACGAACAATTCCTCGCGGAACTCCGCGAATGGGAGCAACAACGCGACGACGACGCGAAATGGCAAACCATCTGGTCGCAGTGTCCATCCCCCTAAATCCGAGTCGTCTTGATGAAAATCTATCTGGATAGCGTGATCTGCGTGTACGCGGTTGATGGCTCAGCGACGTTTCGGAACTTAGCCCTGGAACGACTCAAACGCCTGCGCGATGCCGGAGATCAACCGGTAATCAGCGATTTGGTCTGGCACGAATGCCGACTGAAGCCGATGCGTGAAGGCGATGCATTACGATTAGTAGAAATGGAGGCATTTCTAACTGCGGGCGGCATCCTGCGCCAGCCGATTTCGTTGGCCACGTTCGAGCGGGCGTTGGAACTGCGGGTGCGTTACAACTTCAAACTGGCGGACGCCTTGCATCTGGCCGTGGCTGTGGAACATTCGTGTCAGGCGTTTCTCACCAACGATCAACAACTGATCCGTTGTGCGGACATTGCCGTGGAAATTCTGTAATGATTCAGCATCGCCCGGCAGATGGCATCCGCAGCGGAACCTGCGTCTGGATTGCTAGCGGAAGGCATCTCCAGCGGCGTCGGCGCGAGCCTCACACTTTAGGGAGCAAGCATGGCAAAAGTCGAGATCAAAGTGCCCTCGGTCGGTGAATCGATCACCGAAGGTCGGTTAGCGCGTTGGCTCAAACCGGATGGCGCACGGGTCAAAGTCGATGAGATGCTCTTTGAACTGGAAACCGATAAAGCGAGTCAGGAAATTGCGGCGATGGCCGACGGCCTGCTGTCGATCAGCGTGCCAGAAGGAAGCGTGGTCAAGATCGGTCAGGTGATTGGCTACATCGATGTCAGTATGGCTGCCGCGACCGCGACGGCCAAGCCGACTCCGGTTGCCGCGGGGAGTGCCGGTGGGCCGAGTACGTCCACCCTGGCCGCAGCATCGGCTGTGGCTTCGACGGCGACGCCGGCCCCGGTTTCGGCTCCGCCGGTGGTTGCGCCCGGAGGTGTACCGGCCAGCGGCAGTGAACCGATTTTGTCCCCGGCGGCCAGACGCATCGTCGCGGAACGTGGTCTGGATCCGGCTGACATCCCCGGCACCGGTCGGGGCGGCCGGATTACCAAGGAAGATGCAGCCAACTTCATGCCTGCGGTCGCGACTCCCAGTGCCAGCGCGAGCATGGCTCCCAGTGTCCCCGCTTCGCTGCCCAACGCGGCCAACGGGCCGACCGCGCCGCTCCCGGCCACTGGCAAGCCCGGCAGTGGCGCTGGTTCTGCGGCACCGGCGGCACCGACACCGGCCGTCCGTGAAACCCGCCAACGCATGACCAGCATTCGCGCTCGCATCGCCGAACGCTTGGTGCAGTCGCAGCAGACCACCGCAACGCTGACCACCTTCAACGAAGCCGACATGTCCGCCATCCAGGAATTGCGGGCCAAGTACAAGGACAAATTCA
>CALEEC010000325.1 GCA_937949245.1 uncultured Gemmataceae bacterium
GGCTGTGTCGAAGCGGGCCAAGGCCTGATCGACTTGACCATGCAGTAGCAGCCGTTGGGCATCCAACGAAAGCAACGGTCCAAAGTTGGGATACCACTGTAGACCTTGGGTAATGAGACGATCGGCTCGTGGGGCATCGCGCAAGCGCAGAGCCGAAACCCCGGCTTCCATGAAGTAGTAGGCGTTGGCGCGGTCGAGTCGTAGAGCCGCGTCGAAGACCTCAGCAACGTCGTGGGGATCGGCTTCGCCTAGCAGAGCCAACCACGTTAGACAACGACCCAAGTGGATCGGATGCTGGGCGGCCAGCGGATGCCAACGCCACGCGGTTCGATGCGCATCGCGGGCTTGGCGTAGCCAACCGCACTTCTCGGCCGGATCGGTCGTCTGCATCGCCGCCGATTCGTAAGCTCGGCCCAGATCGCTCCAATAGACATCGTTCCATGGTGCCCAGGTAGTCGCGATTTCCAAGGGAGCGATGGCATCAGCTGAAGGCGCTTTGGGATGCGGGTTGGCGCGGGCGTAGGCGGCATCGGCGATCAACGTCGCTAGCACGAAGGCTGACGCCAGGGTTACAGTCACGCCCAGCAACAAGCGATGAACCACGTCCCAATGCGGCGAGGGAAGCATCACCGTGGTGGAAATCGTTGGATGGAGCCGTCGAACTGCGGAAGCGCTACCAGACGGAGGAGGTTCTCCAGTTGCAGCAACGGTTCGGTCGCTGGCGCTCGAGCTACGCCCACTTTGATGGAGTGTCCAGAAACCCGCTCCCAACAACGCCCATGTGACACCTACCAATGCCACTCCGCGAACTCGATCCACCTGCGGCATCGCGACGAAATTTCCGATCAGCAATGCCAACACGATCAGACCAAGCGGTAACAGCAGCCAACGCGGAAACTCATACTTGGGGAGTTTCGTCTGCTCGGATCGAGTTGTTGTCAACAACCCAGCGACCACGGCCAAGATCACGCCATCGATAGTGCGTGTGAAGGAGGTCAACCCCATGACAAGAAACGCCACGGTCGTGGCTGCGAGGGCAATGGGCATCCATCCCCCACCTTGGTTTGGGGCACGCGAATGGTGTAGCACCGATCGGACGAAGCCATACAACATCCCCCCCACGCCGATGGCCGCGAGAACGCCTTGAGTTGCTAGCAGATGGAGCAGATCGTTGTGTGCACGGTTGCCGGTGCGTGCCCATTCGTGCTGCCAAAATTCCGGGGGACGGCGTTGGTTGAAAGCTGCGGTGAATTGATCGGTCCCCACCCCGAAAAGCGGGGCATCGAGAAACGCTTGCCAAGCGGTCGCCCAAAGAATGCGTCGGCTCGGCGACTCGGTAAAGTTGGAGACACGTTCGGCCACACGTTGGTGGAGTTCGCGTCCGCGTTGCGTGGTCGCGGCACGATCTGCCACAAGCACCACCCCCACCAGACCAAGAGCGAACAATCGCGGCAACCAACGCCGCAATTCGGGGCGGGACCACAACCCCAGCAATCCGACGCTCCCACTGCAAGCCAAAGCCAACCACGCACCCCGCGAGAGAGT
Organism: uncultured Gemmataceae bacterium; assembly: GCA_937949245.1. Taxonomy (GTDB): domain Bacteria; phylum Planctomycetota; class Planctomycetia; order Gemmatales; family Gemmataceae; genus CALEEC01. The sequence continues at coordinate 1,546 of CALEEC010000325.1, forward strand.
GGCTAGAATCACGCCGATCGTCAGCAAAGCGAGCAATGCCAGGACCACAAACGCGGGCCAACGCTTCGTCTCGGCCGCTTCCAAGGTGAAACCAAGTAGCAGAGGCAAAATCATCGTCAGAAACGCGGCGAGGAAGATCGGATGCTCCAACCAAGCCGTCGGTCGCGACCACCCCGCGATGACCGACACTTCTTCGTCCATCCACGGATCGAGTTTCGCGGTTTGGAACAAGCCGTAGGTCGTAGCCCCTATCATCCCAAGACAAAGCACGATGCCAGCGGAACGCCTAAACGCGGTACAATGCGCCCACGCACGGACCGACGCGAAGATCAGAAACGCCGAGGCAAACGAGATCCAGCCGCCCCGGCTGGCGTACTCGCCGAAAAACGACGTCCATCGCGCAGGGGAAAGAAGCATCGACAAAGTCGCGGATACCAACAATAAAATCGCGCCGAAAGAGATCGGTTCCTGCAACCAATTGCGGATGAGTGTCCAGCGGAACGCGAAGCGATGTTCCCGCCAAACGAACAGCCACAGCACAGCGAGAAGCATCGCCGTGACTATCAACCCCAGCCAGCGGGGTAGCTCTCCCGGGGAGGCCAACACAGGGGAGTACAACCATGGCATCAAGGCGAGGTAGCTCAGAACGGTAGTGCCGATCGGTTGCATCCAGGCCGATGTCGGCACTTGGGGACGAGAGCAGGATTTCATTCTGGCGATCCATCGAGTTCGGATGTTCGCCAAGTATGATGCTCAGAAGCGATTGCCGCGTCAATCCGAATTGCCCAGCCGGGTTTTCGCCGCGGCCATTGCCTCACGACGCATCTGCCGAAACCGCTGCATCCATTCGGTCACTTGGGGCGACAGTTCCAGCCGAACGTAGCGATTCCAGGTGCGATCCGCCCGTTCCGCTTGCGCTAAAAACGACTCCTGATACACGATCCGTCCTTGGTGCACCAGTCGAACCAACAATGGTTCTGCATCAATCGACTCAGATGCGTCGGCGACGATCATGGTATCGTCTTTGCCGTACACCCGCAGGTAACCGCCGAGCGTTTCCTTTCCGGGAGAGTTGGAGAACTTGACATTCGGTCGATCTTGAGTGGCCGTGCGTTTGAAGGCGGCCGAGACGGTATCGCGATGCACCAAGCGCCACCAATACCCCCCTGCCCCCGGAAATAGCAGCGTCGGTTCTTCACCGGTCTGTTGGCGGAAGTATTCGTAGACTTGGCGGACGCTTTCGGGAGTCACTTCGTCTTCAAAAACGATCATCCGCGGCGAGATTCCCGCTTCTCGCATCTTGCGAAAGTACAGCACACATTGCGCTGCGATGTTTCCGCTATCCACACGCACCCCGACGCGATCGGTTTCAGGATGTGCCCGCATCACGCGCAAGGCGTTTTCCAAACCGACCGTCTCGGCATCAACCAGGTCACACAACAGCGATGCAGTCCCCATTTTCGTGACGTAGCGATCCATCATCTCGTACTCGGCATCTGCCAAAGATCGCTCGAACGACTGCCCCGCACACATCAATTCGTGACCAATCGTGCCGATCGATTGGAACAATTCGGGATACATAAATTCGGCAGTATCGTTGGAAGTGAGTCTCCCTCGACCTCCGACGAAACGGGCGAGCAACAAGATCAGATGGCAGACCTCCACCGGCGCGGAGCGTAGCCCGAACTCGGCATCGCGCGGCGTCGCCAATTGCATCAATCGGGCTTTGGTCGCTTGGATGATGGGGGCAAAGTAGCGACACATGGCCGGTTCGAGATAGGAAATCGCCCCCCCTGGCCCCTCGAACACCAGACAAGGTGCGCCCACCAGGAAGGTTTGTCCCCCTGGAAAGCCCCAGATGTCGATCGGCAGATAGACCTCGTCTCTCTCCGCCTTGGCGAGGATGAGATCCCACACTTCCTCGGGGAAAGCCCGCACCTTCGCCCGTTCCCGAAACCACCGGCGTGCCAATTCAATATCGGATCGCCGAAGCGGACGATAAAACCATTGGGCTAACATCGCCTCGTGGCCGGCCATGATCAATTGCTGGTTGGCCCCTAGTTCCGGCAGTCCCTTACGCATGGTCAGAGCATAACAGGCCTGCTGGACGGCGATGTCCGGCACGGCGGCCCACATGGTTCGTTTGTAGGTGTCTGTGGCACCGGGAAATCCCCCCAACAGGAACAGTTTCTGGAAGAATTCGTCCCGCATTTGTGCCCGCTTGGCAGCGAAGGGATCGGGAGTAGCGTTCATGGCTGGGCGACCTTGGAAATTGGAAGACTAGGGTGCTAATCTGCCCGTGCCAGCAGCATTACAGGCTCGAAGATCCTGGGGGAAGCCTCTTTTCTGGCTATAGTAAGCGGAAAAGCTCTTGCGGGGAATACTTGAAATCGATATGCTGACACTGAGAGAACGATCGGAGCTTAATGATGCGCTCGGTTCGACTGCTACGATGGAATCTGCAGCTTAACCTCTTGACGGGATGAGGCACCGGGGTTCTATCGTTGTTTGTCAGCGACTCAGATCTTACCCCGGAACCCATTAGGTTGCCGGGGTTTTTTCATCTATGGAGCAACAAGGGGAAATCGACCGATGGCCGTGCCGACCGATCCCAAACGAGTGCTAATCTTCGACACCACGCTACGCGATGGTGAGCAAAGTCCCGGCTGCAGCATGAACCTGCAAGAGAAGTTGGAGATCGCGCACGCATTGAAGTCGTTGGGCGTCGATGTGATCGAAGCAGGATTTCCCATCGCGTCGCCCGGAGACTTTGAGTCGGTTCAAGCCATTGCCCGCGAAGTGCATGGCCCGGTTATCTGCGGGTTGGCCCGCTGCAATCCGGCGGACATCGATCGTGCCGCCGAGGCACTGCGCGATG
>CALEEC010000326.1 GCA_937949245.1 uncultured Gemmataceae bacterium
AGCGACACTTTCGCCGATGATCAATTCGCTCGCCAAGGCGGGGTCGCGCAGCGTTAGTAAGGCGCCTCCCGAGCCATCGCTACGCAGTTCGACCACGGGCACCAGTTTTTCGATCAATCCGGTAAACATGAAGTTGAAAATGGGGTTGTCGATCGTGCCGATTTCCTCACGCTTGGATACCGACCGAGCATTCCTAGGGAGATCGGAACCGTAACCAAATTCTAGCCTGATTGTAGCAAATTCTTATCGTTGCGGCAGCCAAGGAAAAGGCCATGCGAAGCGGGAATTTCCTAGCTTGGCTTAGAGGAATCGCAGCCTATGCAAGAACATACTTAGTGGAACACCCGGACGTGCAAAGGGGGAATTTCCTAGTCTCGTGGAATTTCTTGGAGAAATCCCTAAGTGCCGGATAGACAACTGGATCTGTTGGCTCTATGAATGCTTCAAGACTCTCCACTTTGGGCATGCCCTCCTGCACCTTGAACGAATCGAATCTGGAGCGAGGTTCCCGTGATTCGCGCATCCTTTTCCTGGGCTAGTTGGATGGTGCTGCTGTCGCTCTCAGTGGCCACGGCAGCGGAACCCATTCGTTTGGCAAGTACGCCAAGTTTATCTCCTGATGGATCGCAACTCGGTTTCAGTTGGAATGGCGACATCTGGACCGTCCCTTCCATGGGCGGTAAAGCTCGGCCCCTGACGCTGCATCCGGCCAAAGATCGCGAACCGCACTTCTCTCCCGATGGCAAAGAGATCGCTTTCGTCTCCGACCGCGAGGGTTCTTATCAGGTGTACACGATGCCTGCCACAGGGGGACAGCCCCAGCGGGTGACCACGCATTCGGCCGGCTACACGCTGCATGGTTACACCCCCGACGGCAAACAACTGTTGGTCGCTTCGCAACGTGATCACATGTGGCGGCATGCCGAGCGGTTTTTCTTGGTCGATCGTTTCCAGCGCGGAATCGAGCAACTGCTGTTCGATGACTACGGGCATAGCGGAACACTCTCTCCCGATGGGAAAAAACTCTTGTTCTGCCGCGAAGGGGTGAGCGGACAGTGGTGGCGCAAGGGCTATCACGGGTCGCAGGCGGGGCAAATTTGGGTATACGACCGCGAAAGCAAGCGTTTTGAATGGTTGATCAACGACGCGTTCGGTGGGCTTTGGCCCATGTGGAAGCCGGACGGCAAGGGGTTCTACTTCGTCTCGGGCAAAAGCGGCGTCTACAACCTCGCCGAGTATCAATTCGAGTCGCGGCAGGTCCGGGAGTTGACGCGCTTCAAGGACGATAGCGTGGTGTTCCCAGCAATCTCACGCGATGGTTCGACGATCGTGTTTCGGCATCTGTTCGACCTGTATCTGTATCGCCCGGGGAAAGACGACACGCCGATCAAGCTCGACATTGTCCGCGAGGACGACCGCCCCAACGAGCGGATCGAACGCAAAGTCGTCACCTCGGCAACCGCCGTCGATTTCACTAGCGATGGCCTGGAAATTGCCTTCGTTGCGGGGGGGGATCTGTGGGTGATGGACACCGAACTGCGCGAACCTAAGCGGATCACCCGCACCGGAGGCGAGGAACGCTCGCCGTTGTTCACCCCGGATGGCCAAGCCTGTTGTTCATCTCTGATGCCAGCGGTGAGCCAGAAATCTGGCGGGCTCAGAAAGCTCAACCGAAAAAATTCTGGTGGCAAAACGACCGCTTTGTCTTGGAGAAACTGACGGCCGACGGCGAAGCGAAAGCCGCTTTGCGGTTTTCGCCCGATGGCAAGAAGTTGGCGTATCTCCGCAGTCGGGGCGATCTGTGGGTCAGCGATCCCGACGGCAAAAATGCTCGCAAAGTCATCGCCTCTTGGAATGCCCTGAGCTACGACTGGTCGCCCGATGGGAAATGGCTGGTCTATGCCCAGTCGGACAATGATTTCAACCGCGAAGTCTTCGTAGTGCCCCTCGATGGCTCGCGGCCGGCGGTGAATTTGTCGCGGCATCCGTATATCGACGATGCCCCGGTCTGGTCCCCCGATGGCAAAGTCATTGCTTGGAAAGGGACGCGACAAATGGGCGATTCCTCCTCGAAAACGCAGATCTCCTACGTCTACCTGCAAGCCGAGGACGATGAGAAGACCGCGCGCGATCGCTCTTTGGAAAAGGCCATCGAAAAAATGCTCAAGGGGCGAACCCCTAGCGGCTCTCCGACGCCCACTCCCAGCAATCTTCTGCGCCCAAGCGAACCCGCCCCCAAGCCGATGACGGAACCGAAAACCGGTGACGAAACCGCTTTCGATCCCACGGCAGAAGCGAATACCAACGACGAAACCGCTTTCGATGAACCCCCTGCCCCGAAGAAGCCGGATGCTCCCGCTAAGAAAGACGATCCCCTTGCCGCGAAGAAGCCGGATGCTCCCGCGTTCAAAAAGGACGAGCCAGCCCCAGAAGTCAAAATCGACAAAGAGAAAGCCCCCTCTCGCTCCGGCGAAGTACGCATCGATTTCGACCGCATCGAGGGACGTATTCGCAAAATTCCCCTCGGTGCCAACGACAGTGTCGGCACCTTGTTCTGGTCGCCGGACTCCAAGAAACTAGCATTCACGGGTTCGATCGATGGTGCTAGTGGTACCTACACCATCGACTTGCCTGAAGATGTCAAACCGAAGCAACTAACGCCGGCCACCGGGAGCGAGCCGCGTTGGCTCAAGCAGGGCAATCAGATCGTCTGGCTGTCGAACGGATTGCCGGCCAGTGTGTCGGCCACTCCGCGGTTGATCCCGACACCGACTCCAACCGTGCCGACACTGCCCAGCACGTTGGGGCGACGTTCGAGCAGCAGTGGCACCACAGCGACACCCACAGCAACGACCGAAGGAGGGTATCGCTTCCAAGTGTTTCAAGAGGTCGATCTGAACGAGAAGTACGCGGCCGCGTTCGATTTATGCTGGCGGACCATGCGTGATCAATACTACGACGACCGCCTGGGCAACAAAGACTGGAACGCCGTCCGCAGCAAATATCGAGCAATGGCAGCCGCGAGTGTCGATCTGGACATGTTCGCCGTGGTCGTGAATCTGATGTTGGGCGAATTGAATGGCTCGCACCTGGGCTTTCTGCCCGGCGTCAGTTCCCGACCGACCGGCCCCAGTGAACCGCCGACCATCAGTGGCACGACTTGGCGTAGCAGCACGGGCCACCTGGGCATCCGCTTCGTGACCAATGGTCCAGCCAAGGGCAAAGGGTTAAAGGTGCGTGATGTGATTCCGGGAGGACCAGCGGATCAGAAACGAATCGGCATTCGTCCGGGAGACGTCGTCACTCACATCGACGGTCAAGAAGTGGGACCGGACAGCGATTTGGGCACGATCCTGAGCGGCGTTTTGCCTCGCGATGTCGTGGTCAAGTTCACGCCTGCGGCAGGAGGGAAGGAAGAGGAAGTCATCATTCGCCCCACCACTTATACGCAAATCCGTTCGCTGCTGTACGAGGCTTGGATGAAAGCCAACCGCGAGCAGGTGAATCGACTTTCCAACGGCACCTTAGGATACTTGCACATTAGCGGCATGAATTTTCCGAGTTTCTACCGCTTCGAGGAAGAATTGTTCTCCGTCGGAGCCGGGAAAGACGGCTTAATCATCGATGTGCGCGAAAACGGCGGAGGTAGCACCGCGGACGTGCTGTTGACGGCATTGACGCAACCGGTCCATGCGATTGCCGTGCCGCGGGGAGGCGGTCCCGGTTATCCGCAAGATCGCAAGGTGTATGCGACGTGGAATAAGCCGATTGTCGTGTTGTGCAATCAGAATAGCTTCAGCAACGCGGAGATCTTCAGCCACGCCATCAAGACTTTGGGCCGCGGCAAATTGGTCGGCGTGCCCACGGCGGGAGGAGTCATCAGTACCGCAGGCACCGCGATCATGGATGTCGGCTTTCTGCGGTTGCCGTTCCGGGGGTGGTATCTGATCCACGATGGCGAAGACATGGAATTGAACGGAGCCAAACCCGACGTGTTGCTTTGGCCGATGCCCGGCGAACTCCCCGCGGGCAAAGATCGTCAATTGGAGAAAGCCGTCGAGCAACTGTTGGCCGACGTCCAGCAATGGAAAGCACAACCTCGCCCGAAATTGCATAAAGCGATGGAACGCGAATTGGAAATGCGTCGTTGACGATGATTCCCCCAAGTAATATCCCGATTAGATTGAATCGTGAGCGAGCGACACGCCCTTGGCTCGCTCGAAAGTGGTAGCGAGTGGCATGCTCTTCACTCGCTCGAAGGTGTTTCCATGAAGTTTCGCTGCGGTAGGTTGGGAGAACAAGCCATGTTGACCCGCACGCTGTCGTTGTTAGCGATGCTAGGCCTGCTGTCGATCGCGGCAGCACAGCCCCTCAAAGATCCGCCGAAAGAATTGACCACCAGTTTGACCATCAAAGTCCCTCAAGCCAATGCTAAATTGCTAATTGATCAGACCGTCACACGTCAACAAGGTTTGCAACGGCAGTTCGTCACCCCGACTCTTGAGGCGGGCAAGAACTATTCGTATCAGATCGTAGTGATCTGGGAGCCGAACAACTACACCACGATTACCCGTAC
>CALEEC010000327.1 GCA_937949245.1 uncultured Gemmataceae bacterium
GGTGTGTTTTCAACCAGTCGTTGGGTGCTTCCAAAACACCCGCGGACTGGCATCCGCGGCTCTCATCTCCTCCTGTTGCTGACGCTCCCGGCTCGCCTAGTCCCTCCATCGACGGCTCGCCATCTTATGTCGTTCCGGTAAACGCGGTAGTTTCTTCGGCGGCGGAAACTTCTGCCAGATCGGCAGTCGTATCCTGACAAACGCGACATGCTCTTGCAGGAATTCGTGCGATCAGCGAAAATACTCGTATCGCGTATCTTCCACTAGATGAACGAGTTCGGCACACGAGCCTTCTCCCCTCGGCAACTCGGCATCTGGTTTGCTGAGTGTATGGCAAGGGCCTTTCAAGGGGGACGGCATGAACGAGTCGAAGCCGACGAGTTCGTACTCAATCCTCATCGCCGACGATGACGTGGGCGTGCGCGAAACGCTGCGCGATATCGTCGAGGGCGAAGGCTATCAAACGCGCTTGGCCCGCTGCGGCGAAGAGGCACTCGAAATCGTTCGTCTCGAACGGGTGCATCTGGCTTTGCTAGATATGCATATGCCGAACCTCACGGGCTTGGAGACGTTGCAACTGGCGCGGCAGTTCGATCACCTGCTGCCGGCGATTCTGATCACCGCGAATGCCAACCGCGACATCATTCGCCGAGCCTTCGAGCTGCACGTCTTCAGTGTGCTGCCCAAGCCGGTGACACGGGGCGTCGTCGTTCAGACGGTCGTCCGTGCCCTGAAGCGATTTTACGATTCGGTGAACCTACCTACTCAACAACCCTGAGACTGCGAGGAGATTTCGCGATGCCGGTAGTTCCGTTGAACGACAAAATCCTGGTCGAACGTCTGGAAGCCGAAGAAAAAACCGCCGGCGGCATTTTGCTGCCGGACACCGCCAAAGAAAAGCCCAAGCAAGGCCGCGTGCTGAAGCTGGGCCAAGGCAAACTGCTCGAAGGCGGCAAACGCTCCACCTTCCAAGTCAAAGAAGGGGATCTGGTGCTGTTTAGCTCGTATGCCGGCAACGAAGTCAACTACGAAGGCAAAGACTACCTGATCATGACGGAAGACGACATTTTGGCCGTGGTTGGATAATCCGATTTCCAACAACGAGGTCCATGCCGCGAACCCAGCGGAGGGTTTTGGCCCTCTGTTGGGTTGCACGCCTTGCCGTGCAGTTTTCTCTTGGCTGGAATGGACCAACGGCTTATGATGAAGGTACGGAAATAACTTCTTGAAGCGATTCCGCTTCGCAACAGCATTAAGGAGGCCGGTAGCGCTCATGGCGAAAGAAGAAGCGATCGAAGTCGAAGGCCGCGTCAAAGAGGCGTTGGCCAATACGCAGTTTCGAGTGGAACTCGACATTGGCGGAGAAGTGATCGCGCATGTGGCAGGTCGAATGCGCAAAAATTTTATCCGCATCATCCCCGGTGACCGCGTCAAAGTCGAAATCTCCCCCTACGACCTCAGCCGTGGCCGAATTGTCTATCGTGGCCGATAATCCATTTTTTGCTTGACTTCGCTTCGTGGACTTGTCAAGCTAGATGAGACAACCTATTCAGAGGTTGGCCTCTACCTACAAGTGTCTGACTTCCGCACAATCTGATGAACCGACCACGGAGGGTCTGCAAATGTTCCAACAGGTCGAAGCCAAAGCGCAATGTTGGCGTGCCGTCGCAATATTTGACGATCGAGACGAAGCACTCTTGTTCCTGGGCCGCTCGTCCACTCAGGTGCGTGCTGGATACGTTGAGGCCTTTCTCGATCTCCTCGATGACGAGGAACGCGCTCACATCAAGACCATCTCGATGCAACGCTGGCACGGCGCACCCGATGCCGGTCGATGGATTCATCATTCCAATCTCAAGGTGCCTGCTCCCAAAGTGGCTAAAAGTGCCTGAGCGAATCCGCCTCCCCCCCGTGGCGGCTTAGCCACGCCGTGCAGGGGATGGATAGAAGGTGCCTTCATAGCGGAGTGCGCCTTAGCCCCTCTCGCTGACCAGATGCCCTGCCGCTGCACCTCGTGCGTCGGTGTTGACCGATAGGCACGAGGTGGCGCTATTTTCGGCCGAGGTCGCTGCTCACCTTGCGTTTTGGTTGGCCGCTGCGAACAATGGAATTGAGGGCCTACGGTCGTATCAAGTTCCCTGACCCCCGGGGGTAGTAAGCCTATGAATCCCTATCTCTCGTTGTGCGACGACTTTGGGGCGACCGTTCACCTCAATACCAAGATGGAACTGCCCAACAGTCGCGAAACGGTACTCCATTTTCTAGAATCGTTGCGCAAAACGTTTCCCGAAATGACCGAATTGAGTAAACCTTCGGAGAAAGAAACGCTCCTCGAAGAGGATCGCGATACCGGCGTTTTTCGCTTCGTCGCTTTAGACGAACACCGGCTGACGGCCACGGCCGTCAATCCGCCTAGCCTGGAAGACGCCGACGCCTTGCACGAACGGGTTCTCGATTTAGCTCCCTGTCATTTGAACCTGAGTACCTTGGATTGCGAAGCGCTCGATCTGACTTACACCTTCGATCTGCTGTTCGCCGGCAATCACGATGAAGCCGTCGCCGAAGCGTTTCTCGGCGACTCGCCGTTGGCCACGGTGCTGTATCAAGTCGGTGGGAAGGTGCTGCATCATGAGCCGTCGCTGTTGTTCGCCCTCGACGAATCGTGCCGTCTCCAGGCCCAGATTCGCTTGCAAACCCGGACGACGGCCCAGCAGGTGCGGTTGAATGAATTTCCCGAGTCGCCAATCACGATCTACTTCACCGTTCGGCAATTCTGGGGCCGTCAACCCTTTGCGACCTTCTTGGACAGTTGGCGTAACCAACGCCGCATCGGTCTGGAACTGCTCGATCAATGGATCGTCCCCAACGTGGTCAAACCCCTGGCAGCCGTCATCCAGAAGTGAGTTGGGGGATCCCACTCGGGGGCCGACAGCAAGGGCGAACGCGGTGGTTTACTCACCGCTGCCGGCAGCAAGGCGTGAACCCACCGCCGAAGCGTTTCTGCTCCTGCGGTGGGAAGATCCGGCGTTATGCCGCCGCGGCGCGAAAGGTGAGGCGTTCCTGGTTCGCGTCGGTGTCGATATAGACCGTCTGACCGTCGCGTACCTCGCCGGTCAGCAACCGTCGGGCGAGTTCCGTCTCGATTTCCTTTTGGATCGTTCGTTTCAACGGCCGCGCTCCGTAAGTCGGATCGTAGCCAACTCGCACCAGGTACGCCTTGGCGGCGTCGCTCATCACCATGCGGATCTTGCGTTCGGCCAGGCGTTTTTCCAATAGCCGCAATTGAATGTCGATGATCCGCTTCAGATGCTCCTCGCTCAACGAGTGGAAGACGATGATCTCGTCGATCCGGTTGAGGAACTCGGGGCGGAATTGCTTACGCAACTCGTCAAGCACAGCAGATTTCATGCGGTCGAACACTTCGCCCACGAACGAGCCGCGATATTGCAGAATCCGTTGACTGCCGATGTTCGAGGTCATGATCACGATCGTGTTTTTGAAATCGACCGTGTGCCCTTGCCCATCGGTGAGTCGGCCATCGTCCAGCAGTTGCAGCAGGACGTTGAACACGTCGGTGTGCGCCTTTTCGATTTCGTCGAACAGGATCACGCAGTAGGGGCGTCGGCGTACCGCTTCGGTCAATTGTCCGCCGGATTCGTAACCAACATAGCCCGGCGGCGCGCCGATCATCCGCGACACGGTGTGCTTTTCCTGATACTCCGACATGTCGATGCGGATCATCGCGCGTTCGTCGTCGAACAAGAACTCGGCCAACGCCCGGGCCAATTCCGTCTTGCCGACCCCCGTCGGACCAAGGAACAAGAAACTGCCGATCGGTCGATTCGGATCTTTCAGTCCCGAACGGGCGCGAATCACCGCTTCGGCCACGGCACGCACCGCTTCTTCCTGACCGATGACCCGGCGATGCAGTTCTTCTTCCAGGTGCAACAGTTTCTGTTGCTCCCCTTCCAACAACTTGGTTACCGGAATGCCAGTCCAACGACTGACCACCGCAGCAATGTCCTCTTCGCCGACCTCTTCTTTGATCAGCCGTTCGCCTTCGCGTTGCGCGATGCTCGCTTCGGTCGCTTTCAGTTTGCGTTCCAATTCGGGCAGGGTGCCGTACTTCAGCTTGGCCGCTTTTTCCAGGTCGTAGTTGCGTTCGGCTTGTTCGATGGCCACCTTGGTTTGGTCGATCTGCTCGCGTAAGGCTTGCAGTTCACTGACGGCTTTCTTTTCCTCTTGCCAACGGGCCATCAACGCATCTTTGTGGGCTTTCAGCTCGGCCAATTCCTGGTTCAGTTTCGCCAAGCGTTCTTGCGAGGCGCTGTCGCTTTCTTTCTTGAGCGCTTCGCGTTCGATCTCCAATTGCATCACCCGGCGAGCCGCTTCGTCCAATTCGGTAGGCATCGAATCAATTTCCGTCCGCAGTTTGGCCGCGGCTTCGTCCATCAGGTCGATCGCTTTGTCGGGCAAGAAACGGTCGGTGATGTAGCGATTCGACAGCACCGCCGCGGCGATCAACGCGGCGTCCTTGATCCGCACCCCATGATGCACCTCGTAGCGTTCCTTCAAGCCGCGGAGAATCGAGATTGTGTCCTCGACCGAAGGTTGATCCGCCAGCACCGTTTGGAACCGCCGTTCGAGCGCCTTGTCCTTTTCGATGAACTGCCGATATTCGTCTAACGTCGTGGCACCGATGCAGTGCAATTCGCCCCGCGCCAGCATGGGTTTGAGCAGGTTGCCGGCGTCCATGGCCCCTTCGGCCTTCCCGGCACCGACGACCGTGTGCAGTTCGTCGATGAACAAAATGATCTTGCCATCCGATTCGGTCACTTCCTTAAGGACCGCTTTGAGGCGTTCCTCGAATTCGCCGCGGTATTTGGCCCCGGCAATTAGCGCGCCCATGTCTAGGGCGACGACGCGCTTATCTTTGAGGCCTTCGGGAACGTCGCCGCGGACGATCCGTTGGGCCAAGCCTTCGACGATGGCCGTCTTGCCCACCCCCGGCGCGCCGATCAGCACCGGATTGTTCTTGGTTCGCCGCGACAACACCTCAATGACCCGGCGAATCTCGTCGTCACGGCCGATCACCGGGTCGAGCTTGCCCTTGCGGGCGTAGTCGGTCAGATCCCGGCCATATTTTTCCAACGCTTGATAGGTGTCTTCAGGGTTTTGACTAGTCACGCGTTGATGTCCTCGCACTTCTTGCAATGCTCGCATCAAGCGATCGCGGGTGACGCCAAACTCCTTGAGCAGCCGTCCGGTGGTTCCCGTGTCGTCGGTCATGGCGAGCAGGAAATGTTCGATCGAAACGTATTCGTCTTTGAGCCGTTGGGCTTCGTCTTCGGCGGCCAGCAACAGGCGATTCAGCCGGCCGGTCAGGTAGACTTGATCGGTCGGTTGCCCGGCTCCGGTCGTGACTCGCGGCAGGCGTTCCAATTCGCGATGCAGCTTGAGTTTCAGCGCGTCGAGGGGTAATTCTGCTTTCAGCAGAATCGCCCCGGCCAGCCCTTGTTCCTGATCCAGAGCTGCCAGCAGCAGATGTTCGACATCGATTTGTTGATGATTGAAGCGCATCGCCAGGCGTTGCGCCTGTTGCAAGGCTTCCCGAGCTTTTTCGGTATAGCGATTGAGATCCATACAAAAACGCCTCCTCCGACGCCGCCGAGATACAGGGAGCGAACCGGTTGGCGATGCGTGGAATGTTGTTCGTATCTGCAAATTCTGTGCCCGACCCGCGTCGAGCACAATTCAATGGGTTAGAGAGGGGAAGCTTCACAAAAGGTGCGAAAAATCCGAGGCGTAGCCACCCACCGCGATGCCAGTTTGACACATCGGACGCACCGCGGGTGCCGATTTGGTTGGGGCGCTCCGCTAAGCAACGCAGGGGCATTGCTGCTTTGGTTCCGCCGTTAGGGCGGCACTATAGCGGAACGCATTTGGCCGAACCGCTGGGAGATGCTCGCTTCGATTCCGATCGGCGCCTCCTGCGGGTTATTCGTCTTCCAGGTCGGCCCATCGGGGGATGTCCGACCGGGTATGCGGCGAAATCAAGTTGGGGCCGAACTGCTGCTTGTAGGCGTCGACGGCCAATGGCCCCAACTGCGGCAGCAGCGACAGCGGCAGTTTCGAGTATTCGCGATAGATGAGGATTTCATCGGTGCTAACGGCCAACACGGGGTCCACCCGTGGCAAGGCCTGTCGAGCCACGGGATGGAACGCTTCGCCGTCTTCGCCGCTGGGCACTCCCAGAATGCAAAGTTCCGGCCCGCGATAGGCACCGGCACGCAACAGCGAAGGCAGCGCTTCGTTGTAGGCTTGTTGCACCGCTTGCACCGCCGCCGACGTTTGCCGATATTTCTCGACGAACATATCGACGATGTTGACTTCCCCCAGGCGGGTACTCAGCAGGTTGCGGGTCTGTTCCAGCATCAGCGCTTGCAGGTCGCTGATCAGGTTGATCGATTTGGTGCAAACGCTGAATAGCCCCGCGAAGGCTTGCTCGATTTGCGTTTGCAGTTTGCAATCGATGGTCCGCAGATCTTCCGGCGTCAGTTTTTCCAGCAGTTGGCTGACGGCGTGATCGATCGACAGGCACCCCGGAGGCAGCAGTTTGGCATCCGGTTCGGTGGTCGCTTGAGCGGCATCGAGTTTCAGCCGTTCGCCGATTTCTTCCAATCGTTGCCGACAGAAGGTAATCTCGCGGCTTTGGTCGGCCAGAGAGCCTTTCAGAACGTGATACACGCCGCAGACCTGACGCAGCACCAGGCTTTGGTAACGCCATTTCGGATAGCATTTGAGGCTTTCGGCCACGTCGGCGGGTTTGGGTTTCGCTTGTCCTTTCTCCGGTTCGATGGCTCGGCTAAGGACGATGTAGGCTTCGATGGCTTTCAGCCCCAGTTCGCGGCACAACGGCTCGAATTGGCGTAGCACGGTGTCGATCAGTTCTCGCATCAACGCGATGGCCGCCTCCGCGGCAATGACGCGGAAATCGGGCTTTTCGAGCAACTCAGCAGGGAGTCGGCCGATGCGTTCGCTCAATTGGCGGGTGATCATCTCGCCGGCTTCGGCCAGGAGATATTCCAGTTTGCCGATCACCCGCTGCGGTTTGCCGTCTTCGGGGTAGCCGACAATCTGTTGCAGACGATCCACCGCTTGCCACAATTTCACCGGGTCGGGATCGCGACGCCACCATCCTTTGGGGACGAACGGTTCGGCTTCGAGATTGAACAGCGTTTCCGGGGATTGCCCCAAGTGTTGTTCACAGACCTTGTGCAAAGCCGCGATGATCGCTTCCTGATGGAACTCTTCCCTCTCCCAGGTTTCTTTGACCATTCGGGCCACGACATCGCGGAATTTGTGGACATCGCTGATCAGCCAATTGTCCAGCAAGCGTTGGCCCAAGGCGCAGGCGGCTTTGGTCAGGATGGTTTGTTTCGGCCAACTGAAGGAGGCTTCGCCGAAGGTCGCAACCGTGGTTACCTGGGCTTCGCTGGCGGGAGTGGCTTGGTTTTGGCGTTGGTGCGCTTGGTCGGCGGCACAGCCAAAGGGGGTGGTTAGCTCGCGGCGGAGCAGCGAGGCGGCTTTCTGGAACGGATCGGCCGCGCCCCCCGAAGCCGTCGCGGGAGGTGGAGGAGGCAGGACGATGACGCGGGTGAACGGCGGCAGCGGGTCGTTGACGTTGGAATCGCGGTCGTCGTAGCTGAAACTGAAGGTGGTGTCGGGTTTGCTAAAGTGGTTCAGTTCGGTCATCGCCGCGAAGGTGTTGGCCATCGCTTGCGTTTTGTTCGACGAGCGATCCAAGGCCGGCAGAATCAGGATGCCCACGATTTCGGGGTTTTCATAGCCCAATTGCTTGAGTTTGTGCCGGGCGGTGTAAGCCGCATCGATAAACATACCGCTACCGGTTCCTCCACCGACGTTGGCCACGATGTACACCCGCGGACGGTTAGAGCGTAAGCCCAAGCGGGTGTTGCGGTCGGAGATGCCCATCGCGTCGGGATGGGTGATGGCTTCCAGGTCGTTGCGGATCTTCTGGGCAATGGTGCGGAAGTGATCGCAAAAGGCCAATCGGCCAAAGGCACGAATGCCCAAGGTGACGGCGTTGCGGGGGATCTTGTACAGCGCCTGGCCATCGAGCCAACCTTCGATCAGGCTACGGCCATTGCGGCGGGGTTTGAGATAGTGCCCGGCACGGTTGAGGCGAGCAGCAATCACTTCATCGGTGGTGAACGACCCGCCGGAGGTGCGTGCCGTCGTGGCCGATTGCAACGTCTCGGCGTCGGTGTCGATGTAAATTTCTTTCAGGACGGGCACTTTCTCGAAATTGCCGAAGCGGTCGGCAATCATCTGCCGGAAACGCCGCAGTACCCGCAAGCCCGACTCGCCCAAGCCGATAATCAAAGCCGGCACCAGCGAGCCATCCCCTTTCTGTTCCGGTGGCGCGATGCGTACTGGCATGGGCAAGTCGAAGTCGGTCATCGACTTCGACGGCGGATCGCCGGGTTTGCCCAGCTGCGTGGGAGCCGTGTCCATCGGCGCGGGCATAGCGTTGAGTTGTTCTCGCGTGACCAAGCCGATGCCACTGGTGGGCCGAATAGTCGGGCCGGTGGGGAAGGAGGTTTCCGCCTTCGGTTCGTTCAGCGAAGGCGACAAGCTAAATTTCGACCCCGGAGTGGGGACCGATGCTGAAGTGGGGCTTGGTGTCGGTGCGACGTCCCCGCCGTTGGCTTGGATTAGCGCTTGCACCATGGCCATACAACTGGGGAAGCGATCTTCCGGCTTTTTGGCCAGAGCACGCATCAGCACGGGGCGTTCGGCCGGCGAGACAGGATTGAGGTTCGGCGTACCTTGCAAGTGCTGCATCAGCAATTGTTGCATGGAGGTGCCGTTGAACGGTCGTTGGCCGGTCAGCAATTCTTGGTAGACGATCGCCAGCGAATATTGATCGCAGAAACGCGTGACCACGCCATCAAAGGTTTCCGGGGCGGCGTACACCGGCGTGACACCACCGGTCACTGTGGCACGCATCCCTTCGAGGTCTTTGACCAAGCCGAAGTCGGCCACCTTGACGTGATTGTAGATCAGGAAGATGTTTTGCGGTTTGATGTCCAGGTGCTGCAGTTGGTACTCGTTGTTCATCAGATCGAGCACCTCGGCGGTTTCTTGCATATAGCGCAGCAACTCTTGCTTGGGGATGCCGATTTGATTTTTGGCGCGGTAATCGCGGAAGCGGTCCCACAAGTTGCAGTCGGCCAATTCCATGACGATAATCAGCCGACCTTCGACAATGTCATAGCGTTCCAACGACAGCAGATAGGGGTGACGAATCCCCTGCACGCGTTTCAGCGCTCGCAGTTCTTGTTCCGCATGGCGAATCGATTCGGCATCGTTGGCACTGAGGTCGCCATGAATGATTTTGATGGCCTTTTGCAGTCCGCCGGGAGCCTCGGCTTTCCAAACTTCTCCGAAGCCTCCCCCACCCAAGCGTGAGATCAACTTGTAACCAGCGATGGGTTCGCTATGAGGTTCAATCCGCAGGCTCATCGGATATCCCTCAGCACGAGAGAACGCCAGGGGGATACGTCCCGCTCGTTGAGTGACGGTAAAACAAAAACAGCGATAAGATTCGACCTATTTTATCTTTGCTTGCCGTGGCTCGCAATGGTCTGCGGTCGTTCGTCCGAGGAATTTTCCGCGAAAGAGAGATGAAACCGCTTCAGCGTTCGCAGAAGCGGAAGCAGCGGGACCAATCGGGCCGGGGATGCGGAGAAAAATCGGGCTGGGGATGCAGGGACGAATTGGGTCGGGAAGGCAAGGGAAATCGGTTCGGGAATGCGGTTGTCGGATTCGGTGCGGCTGCTAGAATGAGGGGTTGTTGACGGATATTTTGGGATACCTGAAAAGACGTGAGGCAGGATTGTCATGGCACATAAGAAAGGTCAGGGTTCGTCGAAGAACGGCCGAGACTCGAATGCAAAGCGTTTGGGCGTGAAAGTTTACGGAGATCAGTTCGTTCCGGCGGGGGGCATCATCGTCAAACAGCGCGGCACCAAGTTCCGACCGGGCCGCAACGTCAAGCGTGCGAAGGACGACACGTTGTTCGCTTTGATTGATGGCACCGTGTACTTCGATCAGGGAGGCCGACGCGTCAACGTTCGGCAGTTGATGAATCAGCCTGCCTGACTTGTTCGCGCTGAACGTGTGCCCGCGAGCGGGGGGCGTCCGCCCCCTGGGGTGTTTCGTGGAACTTGGAATGGGCCGCTTGCACGGCGGGCGGATACCCGCTATTCCGTTGATGGATGGGCGTCACTTCTTCTGGAGCGGTACGTCGGTGAAGGGGGACAACTCGAAGCGGCACTTTTCTTCCACCAAGCGTGGATCGCCGAATTCCGTCAGGCGTTTCTTCAGTTCCTCCGCCAACCGCGCACGCTCGGCGGCATACTTCGGATCGGCCGCGACATTGCGAATCTGATCGGGATCGGTTCGTAGATCGTACAACTCCTCGGCCGGCCGAGGACCGAAGACGTACTGGTAATGCCATTTCCACTGCGGATCGTTGCGGTGTGCGATCAGCCACGCCTTAGTCGGCCCCGCGTCCATGTCGCTGAAAGCCGCGTAGGTGTTGTTCTCCAATTCGTCGGCACTCGGAGCCTGTTCGGCCGTGACATTCACCGGATCGCCCAACGGCAGACGTTCCGGGGCGAAATTGCGAATGTACAAAAAATCCTTGGTCCGCAGTGCCCGTTGCGGATACGGTTTGCCTCCGACTCGCGCCGGGGCCGTGTGCCGTTCGC